>QIEW01000212.1 GCA_003230535.1 bacterium | reverse complement strand
CAGTGCCATTGCTCACAAAAAGGGGCCGGAATACCGGTATCTGGCCATCCGGGAAGCGATACCTCAGCTTACTCTGCCCGGGATGGAGAAGTAACTGGAGCTGCCTTTCCAGACCCTGAAGATGGGCAATGCAATTACAAGGTATTTGGAACAGTGACCAACCTGAAGCGGGATGGCGGGGAGGTGATCCGCTGGCAGCGCGGGCGGTGCGGCAAAGGTGAGGAAGCCCACAGCGTAATGAAAGAGGACCTGTGGCTGGCGGAAAATTCCCATCGGGAAAATTCGGAGCCAACGCCGCCTGGAGTCACGGACTCTGGTGGTGGTGTATGATCCTGGCCATGAATCTGAATTCTGCCATGAAAAAGCTGGTGTTGGGGGAAAGCTGGGTGGCTAAGCGTATGAAAGCCATCCGGTTTGCCCTGATCAACCTACCCGCACGGGTGCTGGAACGCTCCCTGCGGCTGATTATCCGGCTGGGCAAGTATCATCCGGCTTTTGACTGGCTGCTGGAACTGAGGGCCAGGATCGCCAGCTTGGGGTCAGTGACCCTGGCGCCGGTACCTGGAGGATAAAGCGTCGTAATGAACTGGGTATTCAATGTATTAACCGTAAGCTACAGAAAAACTATGTCTAAAATCGGCCACTAAACCCAGATCAACTGACACCAGAGGAATAAATTGGGGATATTGGGAATAAGGGGTCTCCCATAACCCTTAAAAAGCCCCGAAATGCTCTCAAAATACCTCCAACCCAAAATAGGCGGTGGATTTTGGACATTGCGTAAGCTTGCAATAAGTGGATTTTTGGAGTAAACTTTATTCGTATTTTCAATCAAAAGAGGAAATAACCATGTTAAAAAATATTACCTTGAGTGCAGAGGAAACCCTAATCCGCAAGGCTAAAGAGAAAGCCAGACATCAACAGATGAGTCTTAATGTTATATTCCGCCTATGGCTTATGCATTATGTGGGGAAGGATAAAATAGCTACTGATTATAATACGCTGATGGAACGTCTGGATTATGCCCAGGCAGGACGTTCTTTTAGCCGGGAAGGACTGAATGAACGGTAGGTTCTTTCTGGATACAAATATTCTGGTTTACACCTTTGACTCCCGTTTTCCAGAGAAACAGCAAAAAGCCCGGCGCTTGGTAAGTGATGCCTTGGCCACTCAAGAAGGGATTATAAGCTCCCAGGTTGTCCAGGAATTTTTAAATGTGGCCAGCCGCAAATTCAGCAAACCGCTTACCTGGGCTGATTGCCGGAGGTGCTTAGACGAAGTCCTTACCCCACTCTGCGAGATATTCCCCAGTGTTGATCTTTATCAACAAACCATAGATCTGGCGGAACGATGGGGATATTCATTTTATGATTCCCTCGTTATTGCAGCGGCTTTGGAAGGTGGCTGTAAAATACTATACTCGGAAGACCTCCAACATCAGCAAACCATCCAAAATCGTAACCGTTCACACCCATTCAAAAAAATAGTTGAAACATAATGGAAAGTATGTGATAATAATCAGATGAACAATATCACTTCACACGAACAAGAACTTTTAACGATAATTGCAGAGTTACAAGCTCATAACGCAAAACTGCAAACTGAGATTGCCCAAGTGCAAGCAAAAAACTTGGATTTGCAAAAACGTCTTATTGAGTTGGAGTCCCAACTTGCAAAGCTCGGCAAAAATTCTTCCACCTCTTCCAAACCGCCATCCAGTGATATCGTAAAACCGCCTAAGACGCCCAAGACAAACTCGAACCAGAAACGTAAACAAGGCGGTCAACCAGGTCATCCCAAACATGTTCCTCCGCCATTTGAACCGGAAGAGGTTGACAATGTTACCGACTATACTCTTGATGTCTGTCTCACCACATCCCCCCCATTCCGTAAACCAATTCGAGTTGACAATGTTACCGACTACATCCTCGATACTTGTCCTGATTGCGGCGGTTCTCTGTGCTCTTCGGATAAAGCGACCCTGTGTCATTCAACAAGTCGAGGTTATTGAAAAACCTGTTCGCATCGATGAGCATCGC
>QIEW01000417.1 GCA_003230535.1 bacterium | reverse complement strand
TCAATGTTAGCATATCTTTTCTCCCCAAAAAACACTTCCAGCCAAGTATCCAAACAAAGCTTATTGTAGACACTCCGGTCAAATTCACCGCGCTTGCCAGTGGCATGAAGCCAGCGGGTTATAGGCGCTACCAGTCCCATTTTATCCTTTCGCTCCAGTAGAGATTTAGGGAGATACCGCCGCGCGACCTCCCGCACAATAAACTTTGTTTGCATGTCTTTAATCTTTGCGCCGCCAGAAATAGAAAAAGCAAACTCTATGATACGGTGGTCCAAAAATGGGGAGCGATTCTCTATTCCGAAAGCTGCCGAAGTGCGATCTTCCATCTGTAACAGCGTGACCAACATCAGCTTAAATTCAGTATATCCCATCGCATGGATAATATCATCATATTGCTCAAAGTATTTAGCAATGATTGATTTGATTGCCTCATCCGATACTGCCCCGCGGTTAAGTAATCTGGAGAAGCGCTCCAAAGGGGAACCATAGTAATAGTCCAACAAGCTCTTGTAGTTTCGCAGGGCGGAAATTTTATAAAGCTGTTGGTCATGAACTAAAGTAAGATAGCGGGTATAACCTCCAAACAACTCATCCGAACCTTCGCCGGAAAGCACGATCTTTACCCGCTCCTTAGCTTTCTTAGCCAGCATATATAGCGGGAAACAACTAAAAGAGCCTACCGGCATATCCAGGTGATAGATGATGTTTGGAAGATAACGTTCAAACTCTTCCTTGGTAGGCCTGATAATAATATGTTCAGCGCCAATGTCTTTGGCCACAACACTGGCAAACTCAAGCTCATCATATTTAGGCCCATAAGGGAAATTGCAGGAAAAACATATTTTAGGTTTAGCCATGTAGGCAATAATGGAGGAATCCAATCCTCCAGACAGATAAAGTCCCAAAGGCACGTCAGACCTAAGTCTTAACTGAACGGAGCTATATAGCAGAGCATCCAATTCATCAACCGCCTTCTCAGGATCTATATCCCATAAATGATCCAATACATTCCAATATTCCGAGCACCGCCAACCTTTGTATCCCTTAACAATCCCTCGATAAAGCAGCTTATGCCCAGGCAGCAGACACTTCACTCCGGTAAACAACGTATTCTCCTGCGACATATACTCCAGCGCCTGAAATTCCTCTGGTATATTAGCCACCGGGATGTTTATCTGGGTAAGAATAGCCTTTATTTCAGATGCAAAAATAAACTGACTCTCATCCTGATAGTAATAAAAAGGTTTTTCCCCCGCCCGATCTCTGGCGGCAAACAATAGATCCCTGTGGCAATCTAAAATGGCAAAGGAAAACATACCATTCAGTTTATCCAGACAATTCTCCCCCCACTCCCGATAAGCTTGCAGCAGCACCTCTGAGTCGCTGGCGGTCTGAAAAATATAACCCTTTCCACACAGCTCCTCGCGTAATTCTATGTAATTATATATTTCACCATTGTAAACTAATACAATTTTATCTTCCTCTTTATCGTTGTTGTATACAAGAGGACATAACCCCGGTGACACCAAATCAATGATGCTCAACCGGGCCATCCCTAAATGCGCCAAGGGAGCGGTATAGAAACCCACATCATCCGGCCCGCGATGACGTATAGCATGAATCATGGTCTGGATGCGAGTAAAATCAAGCGGTTCCCCTTTTGAGATTATTCCTGCAATACCGCACATAAAAAAACCCTCTTTGTTGTTATTATTGATGGTTTCGTAAAAAGTCAAAAAGCGCCGATTTTTGTCATTGCGAGCGAAGCCAATCTCAAATTTCATTACAAATCAATGGGATTGCTTCGGCGATAAACCCGCCTCGCAATGACACCCGGGACTTTTTACGATTGCATCATTATTGCTCTGAAAATTTTACATCTATTCTGGTGTGCCGTCCTAAGCCGATCTTACATCTCAACCCAGCCATCATTTCATCAAAATTATTTTGAGTGAAGCGAGGAGCTTTAAGCAGCTCTAATTGTAAACAGTCGGGAGTATTTTGAATTATTTTGTAACGACTAATAACATAGCTGTAATCCATAAAATAATTAGAAAAAAGCATGGAAGATAAAATTTCTCCTTCCGCCCCAAAAAATATTTGTTGCGGCCGGCCCCGAACATGACCTATCAGGGGCAATCCCCGGCCACAAGAGCAGGTCTTAGTCTTACAATGCGATATTGCATAATCCTCAACCTGGTAACGAATAAGAGGCATATAGTAATTATTCAGATCCGTAATTACCAACTTCCCCTCTTCACCTGGTTGAGCGGCTTGTCCATCTTCTTTTAAAATTTCCACTATATAACTTTCCGCCGCTGTATGGTATCCGGTTTGCGCTTCACATTCCTGGGCCACCACTCCCAATTCCTTCGTTCCATACCGAAGATAAACTTTGCATCCAAAACGCTCTTCTATAAGCCTTCTCTCATTTTCGTCTAATG
>QIEW01000171.1 GCA_003230535.1 bacterium | reverse complement strand
CTATAGGACAGACCATGCAGCCTTGCCGCGGCATTGATGCGTATGATCCATAGACGCCGGAAGTCGCGTTTTCTGGTGCGCCGGTCCCGGTAAGCCATCTGGAGCGCCCGCATTACCGCGCAATCAGCCGTTCGATAGAGCCGGCTTCTGGCTCCCCGATAGCCTTTCGCCAGCTTCAGGATCTTTTTTCTGCGATTTCTGGCTTTGGCGCCTCTATTTACTCTGGGCATTCTTTCTATCTCCTTTTAACCCGAATAATTCGGGATTTATAACACGCTCGGAGTTGGCTTCCATAGCGGGCGTTTTGCCCTAACTATATGGAAGTAAACGTCCAATAGATACAACATCACTCTTGGACAAAGTTCCTCTCTGTCTCAGTCTTCGTTTTCGAGTGGCGCTTTTGCTGGTAAGAATATGTCGGGCAAAAGCCCTCTTATGGGTGACTTTACCAGTGCCCGTTCGATGAAACCGTTTGGCTGCGCCGCGATTGGTTTTCATTTTTGGCATAACCTGCCTCCTATTTGGGGTTCAGCATCATAAACATAAAACGCCCTTCTTTTCTTGGCGCCTGCTCCACTACCCCTAGTTCAGCCACATCCTCAGCCAGCCTGTTCAAGAGATCTTTACCCAACTCCGGATGAGCGCCTTGGCGGCCTTTAAACACCATTCTTACTTTTACTTTGGCTTTATCCTTTAAAAAATCTCTAATGTGGTTTAACTTAAACTGGTAATCATGTTCATCTGTGTTGGGTCGAAATTTGATTTCCTTTACATTAACAACATGCTGACTGCGTCTGGCCTCATGGTCGCGCTTACTCTGCTGATATTTGTATTTACCATAATCTAAGAGTTTGCACACTGGCGGTTGAACCCCTCCGGCCACTTCAATCAAGTCCAGACCCTTTTCCGCCGCCAGCTCCAGCGCCTGCTCCCGGGATACAACTCCCAGGTTTTCCCCCTCATCATCGATCAGACGGACTTCAGTGGCCCTGATCCTATCATTGACTCTCGGATAATTCACTTTCCCTTTCGTGATGTACAGTCACCTCCCTTTAATCGCTCTATTTCCCTAATAACCCTGTTGTCCCGAATAATTCGGGATTTATAACACGCTCGGAGTTGGTCGCTTCCATAGCGAGAGTTTTCGGTAATTTGTATGAAAAATTTGTTTTTTAACCGTTATTTTGTAACTAGCTGTATTCAAATAACATCATCAATGTTTGCCGTGGATTTATGAATAATCCGGGTTGTACGTTTAATCACCGGTAATATTGAAGCCCACATGACCGGTTACCGGGTTCTGTTTGGCGGCTATTTCAACCTTTATTTTTGCAAGGAAGTCATTCAGGCTCATCCGTCCCAGGTCGCCTATCTTCCGCTGTCGTACCGCCACTTCCCCGGCGGCGACTTCCTGGTGCCCGATAATTATCATATATGGCACCTTCTGTAGCTCAGCCTGCCGAATTTTAGCCCCAATTTTCCCTCCCGACAAATCATGCTCCACCCGTAGTTCTTCCTCGACCAGTTTTTGCGTTACTTCGGCGGCATAATCCTTCCCGGCATCGGTAATGCTCATTACCCGCACCTGCTCCGGCGCCAGCCAGACCGGGAAAGCTCCCGCATAATGTTCGGTGATGATACCAATAAAACGCTCCAGGGCGCCCAAGATCACCCGATGGAGCATAACCGGAGGATGAGGCTTTCCGTCTCCTCCGATGTAGGACAGCCCAAAACGGGTAGGCAGGGCAAAATCACACTGCACAGTAGCACATTGCCATAACCGGCCCAAGGCGTCTTTAAGTT
>QIEW01000069.1 GCA_003230535.1 bacterium | reverse complement strand
CCATACCCAGGCCAAAACATTAGAGGAGCTCTACCCCCGGATTAAGGAAGCCATAGAGTTGTGGTTGGAAGTTCAGCAGCAGGAACATGAAACAGAACCAGAGCAGATGTCCCTGGTAGGCGTCCAGCAGATTGAGGTTGCTGTGTGAGGTTATCATAAAAGGAGAAACAACTTGAGGTTACTTATAGGCGGCGGTCGGGTGATTGATCCCGGACAGGGGATTGACGCCAAGCTGGATGTGCTGATAGAGGATGGCCGGATTGCAGAAGTAGGTCATAAGCTTCCCGTGCCTCGCGATTGTCAGGTATATGAGGCTCAAGGGCGGATAGTCGCCCCGGGGCTGATAGATATGCATACGCACCTGCGGGAGCCGGGCCGCGAGGATCAGGAGACGATCTCTTCCGGCACCCGGGCGGCCGTCTGGGGAGGTTTTACTTCGGTGGTCTGTATGCCCAACACCCAGCCGCCCAATGACAACCAGGCGGTGACCAAATTTATCCTGGAGCAGGCCCGGACGGAAGGGGCTTGTCATGTGTTCCCCGTCGGCTGCATTACCAAGGGGCAGCAGGGGGAAGAGCTGGCGGAGATGGGGGAGTTGGCGGCCTCCGGCGTAGTTGGATTTTCTGATGACGGGCGCTCGGTGGCCAATGCCGAACTGCTGCGCCGGGCAATGGAGTATGCCGCCATGCTGGATCTCCCCATTATCTCCCATTGCCAGGATGCGCATCTCGGACATCAGGGAGTAATGCATGAGGGGCTGATTTCTACCAAGTTAGGTCTGCCGGGGATGCCGTCGGCAGCCGAGGAGATCATCGTCGCCAGAGACATCCGCCTGGCGGAGCTTACCGGCGCCAGACTCCATATCGCCCATGTGAGCGCCGCCGGCTCGGTGGATCTGATCCGGCAAGCCAAATTCCGTTTGGCGGACATTACCGCCGAGGTGACCCCCCATCATTTTACCCTTACCGATGAGGCCGTATACAGCTTTGATACGAATACTAAGGTCAACCCGCCCTTGCGGAGCAAAGATGATCTGGAGGCGATATTAACCGGCTTAGAGGATGAGACCTTAGGTGTTATCGCCACAGACCATGCCCCGCATACGCTGGCTGAGAAAGAACGGGAGTTTACCCTGGCGCCGTTTGGTATGGTGGGGCTGGAGACGGCCTTACCATTGGCCCTGCAACTGGTCTCTAAGGACTTGCTGACCCTTCCCGGGGTGATCGCCAGGCTTACCATCAATCCCGCCCGTATCTTAGACCTGCCTCATAAGGGGACGTTAGCGGTCGGTAGTGATGCTGATGTAACCATAATCAATCCGGAGAAAAAGGTAATAGTTGATCCCGGCTCCTTTAAGTCCAAAGGCCGAAACACTCCTTTCGGCGGATGGGAACTCCAGGGAGCAGCCGAGGCGGTCGTCGTTTCAGGGAAACTCATAAACCTTCAGTAAGCTACTGTCATGTCAACCGTAAATTAACGGATTTTGTTTCCCACTTTGTCAAAGAGGAGGCAGAAAATTAATCTAAATCTGACACCACAGAATGTATTTATTAATTATTATGGCATCCTTTTAAACAGGCTTTATGATTCATCCTAAAACGGTATATTGGATATTTCCAAGTCCCTTAGAATCGTAGACGGCATTTTTATTTCAAGGGATTACCCTGCTGAGGGTTATCTTGTTTAGTGGGATTAAAACATCTTGCCAGCCTTATAGATAACGTTTTATATTGACATTAATAGAAAGTTGACTTATAAATATATCAATAAGTTTTATATTCTAACTTCTATCAAATTGATTGAAAGATTATTGCTAGCTTG
>QIEW01000128.1 GCA_003230535.1 bacterium | reverse complement strand
GCGGACTTGATTTTCTTGGCTAATTCCGGATCGGCGTCCTTAGTGGAACCGAAAGTGCAATAAGGGGCGGGTTCACTTTCCGCTAATACAACAAAATCATGTTCCTCTTCGGGGAACTCCGGACCCATTCTAATCCTACCGTTCTTATTCATTTCAATAATATCCAGGTCAGGGCCGGACCCTGCATCAAATTCACCAAATTTTACCTTGTAGATAGCCTTCTCATGCTTATAGGCCCCCCATGGGATGGCATAATAAGCGATGTCTTCTTCTGGATTGATACCATTCTTGAGTAGTAAATCATATTGAACAAGATAGCCGAAAGGAGCAAACATCGGGCCAAAGACAAATTTCTTCCCTTTCAGATCTTGGAGCGACTTAATTCCGCTTTCTCTTTTGGCTATTATTTTACCGGTAGTGAACCGGCCCAAAGGCCCCCGCTTTTCTCCCGCGATTAGATTGATATCCATTTCCGCCTTTAGCTGCATGTAAACAATGGAGTTGACCTTAAAGAATTTAATTCCTTTTTCCTTCAGGTTTTCTTCTACCTCATAGGTATTCATCGGGATCATAATTACTTTACGGCCTATTTTCTCGGCTAAATAAGCTGCTACCGCTGCAAAGCGCTGGACTGTTTCCTCTTTACTGTTACAAATGAGATACCCGATCTTTAACGGCTCTCCAGAGACGGATATTTTGGGAGCGTGACTTTCACTTGAGCCGGTAGGGGGTTGCTGGCAAGAAACCATCGTGACTGCGGTTGATATGATTATCGCCCACCCAATCAGAGACCATCGACCAAAACCTTTTCTGCTCATAAATCCTTTCCTTTCAATAACCTATATGTAATTACACAAACTAAAGGCGGGCATTAGAACCCGCAGTTGCTTAAACTACCAATCTGTATTTTGATCCATTATTAGGCCAAATAAATAACAACAATCTAAGTATTAAGATAAGGAGCCATAATGAATTATTCCCCGAAAAACGTTTGCCTAAGAATAGCTTACCGTTAACTAATCTGTCAAGTCCGCCGCCATGCCCCGGTTTATAATATCCTCTAATGGAGCAAGATTTCTCTCCCAATTATATTTATCCTGGATTAACTGGTAGCTGTTATGGATGAGTTGTTTGCGGAGCCCGGCATCTTTTAGGAGTTCTACTACGCGCCGGGCAAACTCCCGCGGCGTATCGGCGACCAGTAAATCCCGGTTTGGTTTGGCAAGGAGCCCGGTAATCCCAGAGGTAGTTGAAACTACCGGGACCTGCATCGCCATTGCCTCCAGGATTTTATTTTGTATCCCGGGAGCTATTCGCAAGGGAATTACACACACAGTGGCTTGCCGGATATATGGCCGCACATCCTCCACAAATCCAGTGACCGTGATTTGCGGATCATTGTCTAGTCGGCGGATGCTGCCGGCCGGCTTACTCCCCACAATATAGAGCTTGACCTGAGGGCAAGTCTCCCGGATTAGAGGAAAAATCTCCCGGCAGAAATAGAGCATCCCGTCAATATAGGGGTAGTAAAACATTCCTCCCACAAAAATAAGACTCTGTTCATCTTTCCGGCCTTTCAGGTAAGGTTTATACTTTTCCGGTTCGATACCGTTTGTGATGTTGAGGATCTGCGGATGGCAAATATGGCGGGAAAGGATGGCCTTCTCCGCCTCGGAAACCAAGATACAGGCCTTAGCCTTTCCGGCGGCTTTTTTCTCATGCGCGCTTAACGCTTTCCTTCCAACTTATAAACCAGATTAAGGGGGAATGATTTATAACGGGATGCGGTGAACCATTTTTCAGAATCCACATCCACCAGATCCAAAACCTGTGGAGGATTATCTATTCCCAATACATACTGGCTCATAGCTGAGGAATAGATATAAATTAGATCGAAATGCCTTTTAGCCAGGAGTTGCTTAATTTTGGCGGAAAATTTTGCCGAGTAGTAGTGAGCCAGCGTCAGGGAGCGGCCGGTAAGGAAATAAAATATATATCTTAGCCAGATAAGCGGACGAGGTAAGGCAACTGCATCGACCTGCCGGCAAAATTCCTCCAGCGGCGCCAGATACTGAAAGTCTTCTTTATCATCCACGACACAAAGGAGAGTAATTTTGTGCCTCCGGGCCAAAAACCGCAGTATATGGAAAGCCCGCAGCTTATCTCCCCTGTTAGGCGGATAAGGAACTCGGTGGGTTATGAATAGGATATTCATTATAATGGCCGGAACTGCAATAAATAACTTTTCTCTTATGGATTACGTTTATTTTTTTTAATTGATGGGAGTATAAGCTCCATTTTTTTCACCCGATAAAGAATATCTTCCAGCAACCTCCGGTTGGCGGCAATAATATCCGACAGTAAGCCAATGATAACAACTTGAAAACCTATTATGAAAAAGACGCCGGCAAAAATTAGTGATTGGACATGTCGAGAGACAGTGGGATTTATAATAAGGGTAATCAGGAACCTCACCGTTATCAAAAGGCCGATAAAAATAAAAGTGGATCCAACATAAGTAAACACCCGCAACGGACGATACATAGTATATATCCGGATGAGGGCCAATAAGGAGCGTTTCAGGTATTCGCCAATGCCGCTAA
Source organism: bacterium (assembly GCA_003230535.1). Classification (GTDB taxonomy): domain Bacteria; phylum SZUA-182; class SZUA-182; order SZUA-191; family SZUA-191; genus SZUA-191. Next base: position 843 of record QIEW01000128.1, on the reverse strand, counting down.
ACAGCCGGGACTCCCGCAGCTTTTCGTTAGTGTGCACCGGAACATGCTCGATGCTTATCGACCGGCTGCCGGCTTGGATAATGGTGTCCAGGGTATAGGTAAAGTCGGAAATAACATTTAGTTTTAGAGCGGCCTCGCGGCTGTAAGCCCTGAAACCTGATGTGGTATCAGGCACATCCGTCTCGGACAAATGCCTTACCACCCAACTGCCTACCCGTTGAAGTCTCTTCTTGGTTTTGGAGAAATGAGGGATATTTTCAATATCCCGGCAGCCCACCACCATTTGGGCATCTCCTGAGAGGACAGGTTGGATAAGCTGGACAATATCTTCTCCTTGATATTGATTATCGGCGTCAGTGTTGACGATAATATCCGCCCCCAACTTCAGGCAGGCGTCCAGACCAGCCTGGAATGCCCGGGCCAACCCTTGCCGGCGGCTGAACTTAACAATGTGTTGTACTCCCTGTTCCCGGGCTACCTCCTCTGTCCGGTCGGTACTGCCGTCGTTTATGACCAGAATTTCAACTTGAGAGATACCTTCAATCTGCCGGGGGAGGTGTTTTAAGGTCACCGGAAGAGAATCTTCTTCATTTAAACAAGGAATTTGGATAATAAGCTTCATTTAATAAAAAACCTTTTACCATCCATTCATAAAAGCACAAAACGCCCGGCGGGATAATAATCTACCACCAATTTACCGTTACGGATTCGGATGCTCATTCTTTTTTGATTTCTTTTTAGGTTTCGATGGCTTTAACATCGCATAGAGATTTAAGGGGGGTAAAAGCAAAGGAGGATAACCACTTTTGATAGTCAGGTTAGTTATAATCTCCCTAATATATG
>QIEW01000402.1 GCA_003230535.1 bacterium | reverse complement strand
GAGCTCCTACTGGAGACTACCTGGTTGCCTGGAGAGAAAAAATCTTTAAAGCTAACCTATCAGCCGCCGGTTACTGAGCTGGTGGTCAAAAGTGATTTTGGAGATGAAACTATAGTTTGCCTGTTGCTTGAGGAAAAAATAATCACGGATGATAATAAACCCCCCGGCTATGCTTATTTCGCTAATGAAATTGAGGATGAATATCAGCTAATACAACGCCTCGATCGAACAGGTATTAGTGAAATGGAACCAGTTTTGACAATCTGGCGCAATCCCCCGGTCCCGGATTTTCAATTCGCAGTGCTGGGAGATACGGCAGGGGAGGCCAGGACATTCCGGAAACTGCTGAGACGGATTGAGAAGGAAAAACCGATATTTTTAGCCCATTGCGGGGATATAGTCCTTACCGGTAAGCGGAAAGAATACCAGGGATTGTTAAATTCCCTTACCCGTCTTCACTCCCCTATTTTCCTAACCCCCGGCAATCGCGACATCCTGTGGTGGGGGCGGGTAGTGTTCGAAGAGCTATTTGGCCCCACGTATTACTCTTTTGACTACCGGAACGCTCATTTTGTGTTCCTCGATAATGCCGGAGGCAGAATAGACTATCAACAAATGCAGTGGCTGGAGGATGACCTGTCTCACAACCGCAGACCATATACATTTCTGTTTATGCATCTACCGCCATTTGATCCCCGACCGGACAAATTTTCTTCGATGACCAGTCAGCCCAACGCAGACTGGCTGATGCATCTGGCGACCAAATACCGGGTCAGCCGCGTCTTTGCCAGTCATATCCAAGGTTACTTTCGGGTAGAAAGAGATGGAGGAATATATATTATTACCGCGGTGGGAAAGAAATTGCCGAAGCGTAAAGCTGAAGGTGAAAATAAAGTTGAAGCGGAGGAAGAGGATGTCTATTCACCGCATTATCTGCTGATAAATATTGGAAAAGAAGGCATTACGGAAAGAGTGGAGCACCTGGAAACACCCCCCTCATGATCCTATTCAGAGAGGGCTGACACATAATATATGTAAATAATATGTAAATATAATATTGATAATTACGCTCATATCGATTATAATTGAGATGTTTCATAGGAGGAGACTGTGAACTATTATGTCTGAGAAAACCGTTCCTGAAAAATTCGTCTGGATTATAAAGTGTGCTCATTGTGGTTTTTATCATCGGAAAGATGAATGTTGTCCGAAATGCGGCAATTGTCGTCAGAAAACATTGGAGTAACCATTATGCGCTGTCCTTACTGCGGGCAGGTAAAAGATAAGGTGCTGGACTCCCGTGAGAGGAGGGACGGAACCGTAATTCGGCGGCGCAGGGCCTGCCTGTCCTGTCAGAAGCGCTTTACCACCTATGAGCAGATCGAAGGTTTGTCAATCATGGTGGTAAAAAAAGATAACCGCAGGGAACCATTCGACCGGAATAAAATTTTAGGCGGGTTGATCAAATCTTGCAACAAACGCCCCATCAGTATGCAGATATTAGAACAATTCGTCGATGAAACAGAGCAGGAACTTTCTGACCGTCCGGGCCGGGAGCTATCCAGCAAGGAAATCGGAGAGCGGATAATGAAGATGCTCTATGACCTGGATGAGGTGGCTTATGTGCGGTTTGCCTCTGTTTACCGCCAATTTAAAGATATAAATCAGTTTATGGACGAGTTGAAGCGCTTGTTGGAGCAAAAACCGGAGCCTGATCAACAGACGTAAGAGCCTCTTAGATTGTCCCCTCCCGTGAAAACGGGAATCCATAAGTTGCTGATGCCTACACAATCTGGATTCCCGATAAAAGCGCTCGGGAATGACATTTGCAGACTTTTGCAAGTACCTCGCAAGATAGTTGCTTTACCCAAAGTTGGAAATCATTGGGCTTCTCACATAAATTGGAGGGGGGGTCTCTATTCTTACTTGTTAAAGGGTAAGATATGGCGCTAACAGAATTCACCTTTAAAATACTTCTTCTTTTCCTTCCTGGAATTATCTCTCTCATAATTATAGACAAGCTAGTTCCTCACAAGAAAATAACCCCGTTTTATTTCTTGACATACTCCTTTGTGTTAGGGTTTATATGTTACTTCTTCTATTACGGATTAGTTTCATTTTTAAATAATACATTTAATTTAAATACAAAAATTTGGTTCATAGAATCACTTGTCAATAAAGATGCGCGAATAGATATTTACGCGATAATCTGGGCTAGCGCCAATGCAGTTCACTTAAGGACATATGACCTTTGTCATTCCTGGCTTGACCAGGATATCAGACCGATAAAAAACCTATGGATTCCCGCTT
>QIEW01000254.1 GCA_003230535.1 bacterium | reverse complement strand
AACTCCGGTTTTAGAATTCATTGAAAAACAATTGTTTTCCCCTCTGTGCTCTTTGTGTCCTCTGTGGTTAATTATTCCGGGTTTTTTGGTAGATCGCTAATACTTGCGTAAGGTGAGTAAGTTAAGCTCCATGACTGCATTTTAGCGCTAGCTCCCGGGAGTATCCAAACATCTGCGGCAGGAAATTAGTGGGCAGTCCCGCCCCTAAAGCGACCTTTTCCGCCTGAGCTTGAGAGATAAGGTCACCGGGGGCGTGGGCATCGGTGGCTAAAATCAGTTTGGCTCCCGCCTCCAGAGCCAGCCGGGCCACATGTCCGTTGGTGAGGCAATGGCCCTTACGGGCGGAAAGTTCTAAAGCCACCCCATTCTTAGCGGCCAGTTGCGCCTCCTCCGGGGTAAGCAACCCTGGATGGGCCAGAATATCCACCCCTGCCGTCTGTAACGCCGCCAAATTGGTGCCCGGGGTAACCGGTTCTACAATGGTTTCGCCATGTACCACCACTAATCCTGCCCCCAGTCTGCGGGCTTCATCTACCAGCTCAGGTATGGCTGGGGGAGGCACATGGGTAAGCTCAATCCCGGCAATAGCCTTAATATTCCAATGTCGGCTGGCGTGAGAGCAGGCTTTTATTAACCGGGGAATTACCAAATCCAGGTTTGAGGCGTCCGCATGGTCAGTAATGGCGATAGCCTCATATCCGGCTACCATCCCCCGCCGGATAAGTTCTGTAGGTAAAAGCTCGCCGTCGCTGAATAAAGAATGAGTGTGCAGATCAATCATAGATGTCATATTATAATCCAAAAATAGCTGCGGATGCAAATATTTTGATGGTGATTAACGGACCATATAAATTTTATGTTTGGGGCCCGTTATCATATGGATGCAGATGTGTCCGCCAAGGCTTCCTCTATTAATCGAAACACTTTAGGGCTAAACAGTAAGCCTACATGCCCTAGCCCTGACACCGGCTTATTTTTTACCCAAGTATACGGCAGTTCAGCCGCCTGTTGGGGGATGACCAGTTCATCAAAGTTAGTGTAAATTGATGTTATTTGTAAGTGGGAGAGGTAATGATCGTCTGCTTGTAAGGTTTTAAGCAACGGACTTTCCGGTCTCATTTCCTTACCGCATTTCCAGATGGCAAACGACCACAGCTTGCTTCCCTGGTGAGGCGTTCCCAAGGTGACCAAATGCTCCACCCGCTCATAACCGCCCAACTGGGTGAGATAATAGCGACAAACCAACCCCCCCATACTGTGGGCTACCAAGTCAACCTTTCCCCCGGGCTGCTGAGAGAGGATACTGTCGACTTTATGTTTTAGCTGGATGGCAAAGTTGGTTATACCCTTCCACGGCGGGGAATAACTAAAGAGATAGACCCGCCGGCCCGGTTGCCTTAGCCGAAATTTCAGCCACCACATGGTTCCGGCCCGCATCATATAGCCATGTATCAGGATTACAGTTCGGGAGTCGTCTGAACTAATCGGAATAGGTTGAAAAATATGTTGCAGGGGAATGCTTATGTAATCTACAATCAGCATTACCAAATGTATCGTCATATAAACATACTCCAGCAGAAAAAGACCTATTTCCCTAAAACCCAGCGGCCAATAATTCCAGTGCGGGTGTTCCTCCAAATACCCGGGCTGATTACTTACCTCCAGCCAGCGCAGGCTGTAAGCGATCATTAGATACACTAAGATGACCAGCAACAATGATATTAATATGTCCATAGTAATCTGGTAACTCACCTTACGCAAGGATTGACAATCTACCAAAACCATAAATTATTAACCGCGGAGGACACAGAGAGCGCGGAGGATAAACCAATTG
>QIEW01000048.1 GCA_003230535.1 bacterium | reverse complement strand
CTAAAAGAAGCCTTAGAAAACAGTATTGATGAAATTCAGGGCGTCCAGGTAGATTTTTTAAAGCGCGCCTTCTCGGTGACCGGTCAATCGTTGGCTTATCATCTCAAGGATATTCTAGCCCCCAGGTATACTTTGGTAACCAATGCCGATGGGCAGCAAGCAATCGAACCTAATCTCAAAACCTTCACAAAACTAGCCAATTATATTACCACTTATGTCAAGGAATTTATTTACGAGCCAAAAGACAAAGGTAAAGAGCGGCGGATTATCATTCAAGGGATTACCCTTAAAGATTTGGTAGATCCGGGGAACCCCCTGTCTAATGCTATTAATAATGTAATAAAAGACCTCAGTTTAGAATCCAAAAAACACACCTTGGGAAATCGGCGGGTAGTTATCAAGGCTCTGATACTTACCCCAAGCAGCGAGGCTGTCAACCAGCGGAGGACCCTGCACAGAAAGTCAGCTTCCCCGGCCGCAGGATCTAAAACCCAAAGCGCCGACACTTCGTCCCCTCCACAAGAGATCGTTTCTCCGAAAGAGGATCGGCTGCGGAAAGATATTGAGTATTCCATCAGAGCTTTCAAGAATCTCTCCCATGTTATTGAAACCAAAAACCCCTCGGTATCCTTGGAGCTAAAACAAACTCCCATCCTTCCCAGCGCCTACTTTATCATGACTGATGAGTATATATTTATCGAACCGTACACCTTGGCGCGAGAGCAACTTGGCAACGATGAGCGGTGCGTTATCGGTTTAGTGCCTATTTTGCAGTTTGGACGAGACTCGGCCATGTATACTTATTTCCGCAGGCATTTCGAATTTCTATGGGAGATAGATAATAATAAGGAGCAAAACAGGATTTATCGGGTGGAAAGATTAATCTAACTAACTCGGCTTATTCATAAATCCGCGGTAAACATTAATGATGTTATTTGGATACAGCTAATTATAGAATAACGGTCAAAAAAAAAATTCATACAAATCACCGAAAACTCCCGCTATGGAAGCGACCAACGGGAGCGTGTTATAAATCCCGAATTATTCGGGCTAAAGAATTGCCTGGGGACAACTTCTTGTCTTGAAGGCGCTGATTTGTAATATTGTAGGAGATAGATTATGGGAAGCCTAAAATTTTCACTTTTCAGTGAAGATACCATAAATAAGCTGTTAAAACAGTACATAGAAAATGGACAGTGGTCTAAGGCTCAGGAGCAATGCGCCAAACTGGTTAATCTTCATCCGGAAGATGTGACATTAAGGCTGAAATTAGCCGATATTTGCCTTAAAAGTAACAAAAAAGAGGATGCCCTAAAGCAGTATCAGATAGTGACGGAAAACTATATACACCTAGGCAACCTCCCCAGGGCAATCACTATTTTACGTACCCTGCTTACCCTGGACCCTAGCCTCTGTCATGTACGCGTCAGGTTGGCCGAGATTTATGAGGGAACAGGAGAGATAATGGAGGCATGGGGACAATATAGCTTAGCTTTCAAATACCTGGAAGATAATAAGATGATCCCTCAAGCTATCGGCATCCTGGATAGAATGGTAAAGCTAAAACTGATCGAGTCCACACCACTTATCAAAATGGCAGAATTGCTCGCCAGTAAAGAGTTAACCGCCCAGGCAGCCACATTTTTCCTCGGAGCTGCCGAATGTTATCTTGAGCAGCAGAATTTAGAAAAAGTAAAGGAAACCTACCAGCGCGCCCTTATTATGGACCCCGGATCCCGGGAAGCCCGCTTGGGATTGGAAGGGAAGTCGTCGATGAACTTAAAACAAAACCGTCCGGTCAGTGAATATCGCCAATATAAATTTGATGGCCTCGTAAAAAGTTGTCATTCCCATGATTAGCGGGAATCCATATAGATGTCATATAGATGTCATATAGATGTTTCGGCCTGTCTCAGGCCGAAACCCCACAGGGCGCCGCTACTCTTAGCGCTTTCGGCTTGAGACAAGCCGAAAGATCAAAGTAGGTAATTCTATTAAAATAATGTCTCTATCAGGTTGTGAGGCAAGTTCCCCCATTTAACAAAGGGGGGTGAGGGGGGATTTGATATTATCGGTTTTGAAAATATAATATGATAGAAAACATTCTGGTTTTTCTTATTGGCGGAGCGCTTTTCCTGCCTCATCTGATTTTCTCTTCAGCGCTACAGGAGTCTTTTGATCTCCCCAAAGCGGCGGCCTGCTTTTCATTGTTGGCGTTGATTTTGCCATTATTTGCTTTTTGGTGTCGTAAAAGAGAGCTACAGTTTCGCTTTCCCTGGGATGCCGTGTTGTTGGGTTTTTGTGTGGCTGTGGGATTGTCCGTTCTGGGAACAAAAGATAAGT
>QIEW01000322.1 GCA_003230535.1 bacterium | reverse complement strand
ATGTTTTTATCCCAGGGGAGCATATTATGTCTGCGACGAAAAGCTTCATATAATATGTTCTTCTTGTTTCAAGGAATGTTCCCGTTGCGGGAAGCGGTATTGTTCCGGTTGTCATAAAAACAAATGCCCGAAATGTAAAAACCAGGATTAAATCACATCAATAAAAATTTTGGGCTCAGTCAGTTTCGCCGGTTCGGAAAAAAGATACCCACCGGATGCTTGGACTTCCCGCATAACTTAACTAACCTGAGTTCGATATAAAATAATGGAATAACTTCTTGTAAAAATAGTGTTTCTGTTAGATCAGGGCTAAACCTATTCCCCCTTTAGCAAAGGGGGGAGGGGGGATTTTGAAGGTAAAGTTTGGAAGATGGCGACTTATATACTAGTGTCATGTCAACTATCAAGTGTCGGATAAAGGCGGCGTAATTTTACCCGGGCACATTCTGTAGTGAACTGCCAATTTATTTTTGCATTACGGTTGTTGCGGTGCCTCTGCCAAGCAATAACTTCCGACTTAATAGTTAAAATATTATCGATTCGCCTATTGAGGCATTGCCCCGTCAGAACATTCAATTCTATTTCTGCCATATTGAGCCAACTTCCATGTTTGGGAGTATAAACGAATTCAAAGCGATCCAGAATCTCTTTCGCCTCTTGGGGCTTAAATACCTCGTAAAACGCTCCGGGTTTGTGTGTGTTCAGATTGTCCATGACCAGGGTAATTCTTTTAGCCGACTTATAGTTCTGGGCAATGTCTTTTACGAATAACGCCCAATCCGGTTTGGTTCTTCTTTCCGTTATTTTGACAAAACGTTTGGCTGCCAAGGGCTCGCTGGCCATGAAAATATTGCAAACACCACATCTTTCATATTCATAATCGTAACGCTCCGGACGACCGGCAACGGCTGCAACCGGAGCATGTGTTTCTTTGATCAACTGCTTGGGGCTCTCATCCATACATACCATCGGAAAATCAGGATCATAAGGACGTCTATAAATATCAAGCACTTTTTCCATGGCGGCCACAAAATCAGCATTTTGGGCAGGAGGAATAACCCAGCCTTTTTTTCTCCAGGGTTTTATTTCGTTTTTTTTAAAACCCGGCGAACCGTCTCATGCGAGAGACTGTCGATATAATGGAGTTCCACCGCCTGATCTGCCAACAGCCGCAAAGACCACCGCGAAAAACCTTCCGGCGGCTTACTGCATGAGAGCGCCACTAAATGTGCCTCTAAATCGCCATCGGCCTTCTTTGGGTAAACCCTTTCTCCTCTGCGCCCGCATAACGCAACATCCAGACCATCTTCTACGAACCGCCTTTTAACCCGATCTATTTTTCTTCTGCTAATTTTCAAAACGGTTGCCACCGCTTCGTTCTTTGTCCGGCGTTCCTGAAGTTCCCCTTCATCGCAATTAAGAAGGATCAATGCATTGAGAACCTTCTGAGATCTGTGGCTTCCCTTTTGGGTAATGATCTGCAAGCTGTCTATTTCTTCTTTCTCCAACGTCACCTTATATTTTCTCATCGCTCCCGACCCCCATGTTTGATGTGGTTTATCAGGAGTAATTATAACATATTATATGCGACATTACATGGTTGACACGACACTAGCATGCTTTAATAATTTGGAATTTTAACGTTATAAGGGTTTTAAGTTGTTCGTAATATTTTTCGATGTTTCTAAAGAAATCATAAATTGCTTGATAGAACTCTTCAAATTCAGGGTAATAACTATCCCTGATGATTGTCTTTTTAAAGAATTTCCAAAGACGTTCGATAAGATTCAAATTGGGAGAATATGGAGGTAAAAAATCGAGCGCTATGCCCAATCCTTCGGCTTTTTCTTGTACC
>QIEW01000125.1 GCA_003230535.1 bacterium | reverse complement strand
CCGGCCAGGCAAAAATAGTCTCCACAATTATGGAGCCCGAAAGAATACCCCCTATTTGCAGCCCTAAAATAGTTAACACCGGTATCAAGGCATTCCGTAAGGCGTGTCTGAAGAGCACCTGAACGGTTCCCAGCCCCTTTGCCCTGGCCGCCAGGATATATTCCTCCCGGATTACCTCCAACAGGCTGGCCCGCATCATCCGCGCCAGCACGGCGGACAAGGACAGCCCTAAGGTTAACGCTGGCAGCACCAAGTGCGCCAATCCCTCCCGGCCGCCTACCGGCAGCCAATCCAGTTTAAGAGAAAACAGGATAATGAGCAAGGGGCCAAGCCAGAAATTAGGGATGCAGGCCCCGGCAATCGCCAGCAGCTGGCAGGCCCGGTCCCATAGGGAATTCTGATGCAGGGCGGCGACGCTCCCCAGAGAAAAAGCCAGTAATACGGCGATAATAATGGCGGCAACCGCCAGCTCCACTGTCGCCGGAAGACGCTCCATGATCACGGCCTAAGTCCCCGTGGAGGAGACCCGACAGGAAATCTACATATTGCTCGCCTATGGGTTGATCCAGTCCCAGCTCCTGGCGGAGCCTGACTTTATCCGCCGCCTGGGCGGTCTCCCCCAACATCATCTCCACCGGATCCCCGGGAATCAGATGAATAAGCAAAAACACCAAGGTCACTACACCCAAGACTACCGGTACCGTGATGCCTAACCGCCACAAAATATACCTGGCAAAACCAGTCTCTCCAGCCATACCCCAATAACACTAAAGATATTTGAGCCTTTTGCAAAAGTCATTTTAAAGAAGTTAGCCATACTATATGTTGGGGCAGTGGCCCCAACACTACCCATATGGGGTAGGCCAGGGCCACCGCCCTGGCACTTTTGCAAGAGGCTCAGTTAGTACACCATTTTGTAAACAACTGGGTTTATAATGCAGGATAAACCTAAAAACTTACGAAATGCCGCACTAATAATACTTGAAGTAAATAAACCGGATATGATGACTGACGCTGCCATCCCGAAAATAAACATAAGCCTGAACATTAAGCTGTTCGGACAACCGCAGTTGCACTTGACTGTCAGGTTTGGGGTTGTTAATGATAATCGGTTTACGCTTAGATGAAGGCTCGAAATAATATTCTATCCGGCTTATCTGGCCTAGTTCAGACCGGGAACCATCTATAAACATAGCCACGTTGAAAACCTTTTTTCCTTTTACTATCGTAGGCACCTCTTCGGGGATATGGTTTAGAAAAACTACATGGGCGCTTTTTCGCTTTGGTTTCTGGATGCCCGCCATAATATATCTGTCCAACTCCAGCTTCTTGCCGTTCTTAAAGTGGACCAGCGCCGTGGCGCTAAAGTGGGAAAGTGATTTGACCTCGACTTGAAAATCATGCTCCCGAGAGCGGGAGATGAGTTCCGGTTTCCAGAACTTACCGGTAAACTGGTATTTTACATAGTCTATCTTATCTATGGTGGCAACCGGCGCATTGATGTATAGAAACATTTCATGATAGATACCAGCCGGAGTAACTGTATCTTGGGTCCTGGCAGTATAATAGTCCAGTTCGATCTGATAAGAATATACCGATCCCAAAAACAGTAGTTGAAACCCAACAACCCAAATAAACATATATATTACTTTTCGCATGACTATACCCTTCAGTTATGAGTTATAAAGTTAATGGGATGGTTTAACCCGAATAATCCGGGATTATAAACACGCTCCCGTTGGTCGCTTCCATAGCGGGAGTTTTAGGTGATTTATATGAGCCATTTTGTTTTTTGGCCGTTATTTTGTATGCAGCTGTATCCAAATAACAGCATCAATATTTGCCTTGGATTTATGAATAATCCGGGTTAATCTCCGCTTGGGGATCATTCATTTATTATTGTGGCGGACTTGGCCCTCCGCCCATCCTGCCCACACCGCCGGTTCTACCGCCTAGTCCCGGCGGAAGTTCGATTGCTTTCTCTAATACCACATGAATATTTGACTGTGAACCATCCAGCCGTACTTTCTTGGATTGGTACCCCTCCTTGGAAATCGACAGGAGTGTCGGCATCCCGGGCCTTCTAATATAGATAATTTCCGCCGGTGAATAATAGACCTTAATTTGGCGGCTACCCATAGCTTCCAACATGATGCGACTTTGAGGCGGATCAGTAGTAACCACAATTTTACGAGATCGCCCCTCCATCTCTGGCAGGACTATATCATCTAATACCTCAGCACAACCCCATGTCCCCAAAAGATAAAGCATACACACTGCCAACACTTTTATAGGCTTTAAATTCAAGCTGGAACCCATAAACTAAAAAACCCCTCTTTCTATAATAAATTATGAAAACACCGACTATGGATAACGAGACAAGCTCAAAGCACACACAACCCCCCAATCTTTCGCCCTACATCGGGGAAACCCGCTTGGCCGCTAACCGGAGCAACTAAAGTCCTTACACCCTCCATAGGCGCTCACAGCTCAGGCGCTACACAAAAAATACAGCCTCTTTTAGAGAGGGCAAGACCCACCCTCTTATTATTCTTCATCTTCCCCTTTTCCACGGGAAAGCAACTCTTTAATAGAGTAAAGTAGATCATCTATTTCCAATAGCTGATCTGACATCTTTTGCAGGAGATTTTTTTTCCGCAGTTCAATGAAGGGAATTACAAGCCACATTATCGAAGAACATAACACAAACAATAAAACTAAAATAAGAACAAGCTTGGGAAATAAAGAAAATAACGTATCCAGCTTAAAAGAAAGTCTTTCTAAATAATAATCCAGGCTTGCGACACGCAACCAATCATAGCCACCAAACAGAAACAACATGTAGATCCCACAAAGCGGGTTGCTCCGCTATATAAACGATAGCCAACTTTTATGATCTTTAGCTGCCATCACCGGCTTCTAAATTTCCTAACATATTAAAACACTTGAAATATTACTCCATCTGTCACTAACCCCAGGAAAAATAAATGCCAAATCACGCTGCCAACTTGTTATTTATCTTCAGGTTTCGACAAATTAACTCTTTTATATTAAGGTAGATAAAACATTAAGTCAAGTGTAATTATGAAGAACCTGGATATTTGATATAGCGGAAGCAAGAAACAAGGCGAGGGCGTAGGATGTCATTCAGAGGCTGTTCAAACGTTTCCTGGATGTTCGGAATTCCCGCTGAAGTTTATCCCTGCAAAGGCAGGGTCAGGAATGACAAAATAATGCTGGATAACCCTAAAAACTTACGAAACGGCGCACTAGAGCGTATAGGAAATTCCTTTTCGTGACCAATTAAAACAAGTGGATAGAGCTTCTTGTGCTCTCGTGTCATCAGACCTGACAGCCTAAACGAGTGGCCGGTTTCCTGAACCTGCCCACCACCTGAAAATTTCCTCCGTATTACCATCTTATACCAAGTTGCATTCAAACATATAGATGTTTTATCACTAGTGTCCAATTATAAGTCGAATAACGACAGTTGTTTACAGCGCATGTTCTTTGGCTTTTTGCAATTGAATTCTGTAAGTACC
>QIEW01000339.1 GCA_003230535.1 bacterium | reverse complement strand
GAGGGATGTTTCTCCTTAAATCCCGACCAATGATCCAAAAATATACGGCGGAAGATACTCCGATCTTTTTTCTGAGTGGGGGATAATCTCACCCCCTTATTATAGCATCCCCTCCCCCTCTTCTGAACCTATCTATCTGATTTATATGCCCCCAAAAATGGGATTTCCTATACTATGAACATATTTGTTCGGGTTAATTTTGCTAGACTCCTTAAGCAATTCCCTGGAGACGTATGTTTTGCCTGGAAGCGCAGGAAGAAGCCTTAACCCTGGGATGTCCCGAAATCTTCAAGAGCCGATCACTGGTTTGGGCACCCTAGCCTGAGGGTTCCCAGTTTACCGGCAACGATTTTTCCGGCATGCTGTTCAGCGCGAGGAATCGACATTCAAATGGACGGTCGGGGACGGGTGTTTGACAACATCTTTTCCGGGCGGTGCGTGGAGAGGCGTAAAATACGAAGAGGTTTATATATTCTCAGTTCCTTAGATAACTTTGAAAATTGTAGATACCGTCTTGTTTGAGCTTGCAAAACCCAACAATTATCGATCCTTTCAGGCTAGTGTCGTGTCAAGCATAAGACGTCATTCCGGACTTGATCCGGAATCCAGGGCCCCCCCTCACCTCGGTCATCTCCCCCGCCGAGGAGAGGAAGCAGAAATAATCCCTTCTCCCCTAGGGGAGAAGGTTAGGATGAGGGGGTAGAAACAACCGACAAATTAGAGTTGACATGACAGTAGTACACCGTTTTGCAAATAACTAAGATTGGTGAACTCGTAAAAAGCCAGAAAATATATGTTGATGTCATTCCCGTGCAAACGGGAATCCAGTATTTTCAGATAGTTAAAATTGGTATGGATTCCCGCTTTCGCGGGAATGACAACTTTTTACAAAACCATCTCATATGCTTCTCCTTAATAACTCACCTTACGCAAAATTGACTTGAGAATTCATTTTAAGGTTCTGTAATTCACGAAAGCAGGATTTCAAAGCATTTATACACAAAGCAGATTTTAAGGCAAAGTGATTACGTTTTGATTTTATGCTCAAGAGTTCAAGTTTAAAGTAAGCGTAGATGGACATAAAGAAATGATTTTTCTACGTCTTTACTGTCTTAGTTGGTGATTTTGCCAGACCGGTATTGCATTTTATTATGGTGTGCGTCAATCTGCGTAGCTGGGCCGCAGGCCCTTGGGGAACTATTACTGTAAGGGCGTGCCCCAACCCCATGATGTCAGCAATGACTTTAGGGTCTTTTTTATCGGTCTTGTTGTTGTATTAACCCCCCCCCTGTCCCAATCAACTGGGCCATCACAATCTCTTCTATTGTGGGATGAAGGCTTATTGTCATTATGGGGCCAGAAATTTCTGGTGGATAATGGCCGCCAGTGAAAAGAGAACAAGACTGGCCCCAATAGCCGGATAGAAGGTCCATCCCCGTTTAAACAGGTAGATAACACTGATGAAGAATATTAATGTCGGGAAAATCCCCCAAAAAACCGAAACGGTAAATTCGGCAAGTAGCTCCTGATCCCCGGTTTCATAATTCAACCAGAACAGGGTTAACAGAGTGGTCAAGGGCATGGCGGCGATCAGACCTCCCAGATGAGCCAGATGTTTGGATATTTCGCTGACCACCGCAATGATTAAGGCGGAGACAATTATTTTTACCACAAACAACATCAATTGTTTATCTCCCACTGATGAGAGGCTTAAACATCTCAGCCAACCAAATAACAAATGACAAAGTTCACATTACAAACTGGTTTTAGCCCCAATATGGTTCACTTAAGCCAAATTGGCCTGTAAACGTTAGGAATAATCATTTTGTGTCAATCCCGCGAAAGCGGGAATCCATAGGTTTTTTATCGG
>QIEW01000230.1 GCA_003230535.1 bacterium | reverse complement strand
ATCTTAACCTCCTGTATAATGACTTGATAATAATTACATTATACAGAAATTCAAAAGGTAGTGTCTATAAAATAGAATTAAACAGCCCTGAACACAAATTACTAGAATGATTGAACAGGTGCGGCTTCCGTTACTTCAAGATGGGATCTTTTTCGATACGCAGCCGGTTCACGAAAAGGTGGGCCCGCCGCACCACCTCCGGCAGCCGATAGCCCCGGCAGCAGGCGCTTACAACCTGAAGAGCCTGGTTCAATGTAATCCGGTGGCCGGTAGATATAAAGACAGGCTTGGTTCCCTTTTTGGTGCGCAATACTGCTCCCACGGTCTCGCCCTGATGCGTGAGGGGGGACCAGGCGCCCACTTCGTCCGGCGGGGGATCATATTTTCCGCACAGACGGGTTTTGGCGCAACCGATAGCGGGTTTATCCAGGATAACCCCCAGGTGGGCGGCAATACCCAAGCGGCGGGGGTGGGCGATACCCTGCCCGTCAAATACCAATATGTCCGGCTCATGGCGGAGCCTGCTTAAAACTTCCAGTAGCGGCGGACCTTCCCTGAAACTTAAAAAACCGGGAACATATGGGAAATGGCATTCCCGCGCCACCCCGACCTCTTCCACCAGCTCCAGCCCAGGGTAACTAAACACCAGCGCTCCGGCGTAATTGGTGTTGGTTTTCCTGGCGTAAGATATATCGGCTCCGGCGATTAGGTTGATCTGGCCGGTATATTCCTCATATACCAGGCGTTGGCGGAGCTTCCGCTGGAGTTCTGCGGCTTCCTTAAAGCTGATTTCCCATGGATGAGAAAAAACAGGTTGCATAGAGATTGGTGATTAATGTGTTGCCAGGGAGCAGAACTCCTCATAATCGATTAGTTCTTTAATAGTGGGAGTTTCCCCGCAGACCGGGCAGCGAGGGTCTTTGTACAGTTTTAGGGTTTGGAACCCCGTTGTTAGGGCGTTATAGAGGAGGAGCCGTCCCATTAACGGCTGGCCGATATCCAAAATAAGTTTTATCGTCTCCACTGCCTGGACTAATCCAATCAAACCGGGAATAACCCCTAAGACCCCGGCTTCCTGACATGAGGGAGCCATCCCGGGCGGGGGGGGCTCCGGATAGGCGCACCGGTAGCACGGGGCGCCCAAATGTGGGGCAAACACCGTCGCCTGCCCCTCAAACTGGAAGACGCTGCCATGGACTACGGGTTTTCCGGAGAACACACAGGCGTCATTCACCAGGTAGCGGGTAGGGAAATTATCACAGCCATCCAGCACTACATCGTAATCCTTGATAACCTCCATGATATTTTCAGAGGTTAGCCGCAAGTTATAGGTATTGACGGTTACATCGGGATTAAGGTCAGCTATGGTTTCCCGGCCGGAGTCGACTTTGGGTCGTCCCAGGTCTTTGGTGCCATGGAGAATTTGCCGCTGTAAGTTGCTGAGTTCTACCTCATCATAATCCACCAATCCAATGGTTCCAACACCGGCCGCCGCCAGATAAAACCCGGCCGGCGCGCCCAGGCCTCCTGTTCCCACCAATAATACCCGGGCGCCCAGTAACTTTTCCTGGCCTATCCCGCCTACCTGCGGGAGTATGATATGTCTGCTGTAGCGCTCAATTTGCTCCTCGGTAAATCTCACTTATCTCTCCTTCTCCTAAAAAGATGTGCCGCCTTAGCGAATAATTCGGGATTTATAACACGCTCGGAGTTGGTCGCTTCCATCGCGGGAGTTTTCGGTAATTTGTATGAGCCAATTTGTTTTTTGACCGTTATTTTGTAACTAGAACGTATAGATACCGTCTTTAATGTCAAGAGGTAAATTAAGCATAAGTAGTGACAGCAGGGTTAAATGGTTTACCGGATTTTAGGACGCC
>QIEW01000153.1 GCA_003230535.1 bacterium | reverse complement strand
ACCTCCCCCTTGGAGACCTCCAGGCTGACTTTCTTTACAACCTCCTTTCCCTTAAAAGACTTACATAAACCTTCCGTTCGCAACATAAATAATAGCAGAATTCTTCCGTTCCAACAAGCTGTTATAATGTGTCATATGGAAGCCGGGACTTATTTAATAGCTGTACCCGCTGAAGGGTAGAACACGGATCGGGCTTCCTCGACCACAATCCGGTCCTCGGTCCAAAAATAAGTCATCCGGCTTCCATTAATTGTATTTTCACCTTGATGTGTTTTGGGGTTACCGGTAAGAACCAGCTTCTTTTCCACTTCAAAATAGGCGGCATGTTGGGCGGTAAGTTCACGGTCTTTCTGGATTATGCGCACTCGGCCCTCTGCGGCTATCTCCATTATTCTCTTGGTTTTTGGATCGAGCTTGACTTCGATCTTATCGGCATATAAAGTAGTATCGCCCCGTTTTACCACCACCTCGCCGCTATAGATACCAACCTGCCGTTTGTTGTCAAATTCCGCTCGCTTTGAGTTTATAGTAATAGGTTCCTCTTCATTACCGGAAAACTCCAATAGAGCAGGCGATTTTGTAGTTACTGCCAGGACTTGTTCTCTGGTTAGAAATAGCGACCCCGCAATCAACGCCAGCAGCATTCCTTTTCGTATATATTCTATCCGTAACATAAGCCTAAGATCCTAATTGATTTGTGATGGTAGTGCTTACTTCATCGAGAACCTTTATTTGCTCCAGAGTAACATCCGCCTCCAATCCCCGCCCTTCGAGCACAAAACCGGACCGCTTTAGCCAGACCGGAGCTTCGGTGGTAATCCTGCGCTTATCTTGACACCAGGCAAGATTATCCGTTTTTAATTCAAATCCCTGGGCTGAGCTGGCCCATACATCGCCCTGTAGATTAATATTCTGGTTATCCATGTCCAGCTCTCCTTGTTGGCTCCTTACCTCTAATGCAGGCTGCTGATTTTCGTAGAGAACAAGTTTAATGTCTTTTGCCTTGGCCAGCCTCTGCTTATCATATAATTCCGCCGAGGAAGCTTCCATCTGCCACAATATCTTGTCCCCCTTAGTCTCTCGAAACTGAAGCCGCTCTAAGCTGATATCCACCTTATCCAGAGAGTGGTAGTCTGCTGCTTGCGGGGAATTACTGGAAGAACAGTCTTCTTCTTGGCTAAGGTAAATTAAACCCCAAACTACAACTCCCAACATCAGTCCCATTATCAGCCGCCTGTTTTTTAACATTAGCTTTACCTGATTCAGCCTTTCCAATAACACCCCTTCTGCCACACGCTATTATATTAAAAATAATAGCACACAAGAAATGTAATGTCTAGTGAAAACTGATTTGCCGGATAGTGCATTAACTAAAATATAATATAATATTTAGCTAGTTAACCGGAAACAAACTAAATTATCCCCTTTTAGGGGTAATCTGCCTCTGCCAAGGAATTATTTTTCAGTATATTCGAAGTTTACAATAGAATACAATATGGATAAAATAAATTGTAATAACTTATCCATTAAGCGGATAGGTTTTTCAAACCCCAAAATGTTCCCCACCCTGATTATTCATAAATCCACGCTAAACATTGATAATGTGAATACAGGTAGTTATAAGATAACGGTCAAAAAACAAAATTTTTATATAAATCACCGAGAACTCCCACTATGAAAGCGACCAGCGGGAGCGCGTTTATGACCCCGAATTATTCGGGCCCGTAAATCTGTAAAAATCCGAGAATTTCGGTAACTAAATATGATGGTGTAAGGCGTTGCTCTCCGGCTGGAGAGCAGTGAAGGTTCCTTGCATAAAATGCGTTTAAAAACATTGTATTACAAAGAAAATACTTGACAGGCCATTAGAATGATGATACTTTTTAACAAAGTGCATTATGTGATAATAAGCAAAAGTTGTTTTCTGCCTAACTCTTAAAGGAGAATAAATGAAGGGGAATAAACTTTACACCGTCATGGTGGTGCCGAAAGATTCCTCTAAGATGAGGAGATTTCAGGTTTCTAATAACCTGTTACGATATATAGGAATAGGGGCCGCGGTGTGTGGAGTGGCGGTAATATTTTTGGCGGTTCAGTATCTTCAATTCCGGCAGAAGGTGAAGGATCTGGAGCCGATACGGGAAGAATTTAATTACCAGAAAGTGGAGTTTCAAGGTCTGGTCAAGGGGTTGGATACGCTGAAGAAGGATTTGGATAATCTCAGGAAATTTACCCGGAAATTCAGGCAGATAGCTGGTCTGCCGCAGTATGAAAATAAGATGCAGCAGCTTACAGGGTTGGGCGGTCAAGCAGACGGCGGTTTCCTTAGTTTCTCCCGCGATCAGGAGAAGGAATTCATAAAGAAATTGACTACAGATATGCAAAAGCTCAGAATGGAGCTTAAACACCAACAGGAAAACCTCCTGGAAATCTCCGAAGTAGTGGAAGACAAGAAATCCTTATTGGCGTGTACTCCTTCCATCTGGCCTATCCGAGGCTGGGTTACCTCAGGTTACGGCTTTAGGAATTCCCCCTTTACCGGAAAGAGGGAAATGCATTACGGCTTGGATGTGGCTACCAGGTTTGGTGTTCCCATTCGGGCTTCCGCCGATGGGATAGTTACTTTTTCCGCTTATAAAAATAACCTCGGCAAAGCCGTAATAATTGAACATGGTTATGGGTATTCTACCGTCTATGGACATAATTCTGAAATTTTTGTCCAGGTAGGCGATAAAGTGAAACGTCATCAGGTAATCTCTTCGGTCGGCAATACTGGTCGCAGTACAGGTCCGCATCTTCATTATGAGGTTCGGTTAAACGGGGCGTCGGTCAATCCGTTTAGCTATATTATAAATTAACAATATCAGCATGTTAGCTTGTAATAAAAAACCGTCCGATAGCTTGTGGAATTCTCTCAAGAAAAGTTTAAGCTTTGGACCTTGGACAACTCACAAGATACGCCCGTAGCTCAGGGGATAGAGCGCAGCGCTCCGGACGCTGAGGTCGAAGGTTCGAATCCTTTCGGGCGTACCAGATTTGAATACGGGGGGGGGAACATGAGGAACATCGGAAAAGCAGCGGTGATACTGGGGCTTAGTTTGGCACTCTTCCTGGGTTGTGGCTCATCCAAGGAAGAGGCGCCTTCCTCGGTAACAGATCCAAAGCAACTGATGGAGGCAAAATGTACGGCGTGTCATTTCAGTGATCGCATTTTTAAAGAGCCCCGTTATGTTGATGAGTGGAAAGCCATTGTAGATCGAATGAGATCAAAAAATGTTTCCTGGATTACGCCAGAGGAAGCCAGCCGTATTTTTAATTATTTAGTCGAAAATAATTCCAAAAAAGAGTAAACGACTTCAGTAATGTCCGGTTAGATTTTTGCAATATGCAGACCTTGTAAATATGGGTGAAAATCAGTCCATTTTTTGGACACTTCATGGAGGATAGAATTGTATTTCGGGAATCCTTCCCGAAATGAATCCGCTGT
>QIEW01000474.1 GCA_003230535.1 bacterium | reverse complement strand
GGGGTTATTCCGGCTCGGTATGGGCGATCTGAGATCATTGCGTCGTATGCGTCTACAATGGTTATGATCCCCAGCCCCTGGGATAATTCCTTTCCTAAATTTGTGCATTTTTCCCCGTAACCTGTGCCGTTATAATAGTTATGGTGGGCTATGATTATAGTTACCGCATCTTTAAATAATCGCTTAAAGGGTTTTAAAATAACCCCGCCTTTCTCCACATGACTTCTTAATTCACTTATTTCTTCATTGGATAGTTTGGCAGCCTTCAGGATTACATCCGTACTGACGTCGATCTTGCCGATATCATGTAACAGAGAAGCCACCCGGATAGTTTCAATGTGTTTTTCAGGCAGCCTCATGTCAATAGCTACCTCAGTGGCTATTTCCGCAACTCTTAAGGAATGGCCTTTAGTATATTTATCGGAGGCGTCAATAAACTTTGATAAGATCTCTAACACCCCTTCATAGGCTTGTTTTAGTTCGTGGGATTTTTCTTCATTGCGCTCATGAAGGGTGCCCACCACAGTACTGGTCAGCAACAGAAAGCAACCCCAGAGCGTCAGGTTGTATGTTAAGACTTGGTAACTATCCTTCATTAGATAGCTATGCCCTATTAAATATGTTTCAGGGGAACTTATTACAAAGTAGACCACGAAGAGGACGGAGAATATAGCGGCTGAAATCCCGGCACGGCGACCTAAAGTATAGCTGGTTAAGAGGATGGGCAGATAAAAGATGTCTAAAAACTGGAGCTTGTTTAACACCACAAAGTGAGTTAGCAGAATTGCCACGACCACAAAACAGACGATTATTTTTTCAAAGTGTTGTTTGATAAATTTTTTAGCAGTAACTGTTATTCGGTCTGTTGGAAGGAATGAATAAGGCGCGATGACTCTCTGATAATTTCCGGGCAGCATACGCTCTTCTCCTCTCTATTATAAAATGGGATCTGGCAATATTCGATCCAAACCTTAAATGTCAAAGCGGGATTATGCAATATTTGGTCCAAACCTTAAATGATAGGTATGTTCCTTTTAAATAAGCGGGAAGGAGGGATATTTTTCCCACAAGAAAAGCGCCAAAGCGCCCCCAGTTTCGGGTATTAATTCCAGGCATCAAGCTTCTGGTTTATCAATTGGATCAATAATATGTAGACTTTATGGTTTTATGTACTGTCAGGTTCTCAGACCCGACTGACTAAAATAAGGGGCCGGTTTCCTGGACCTGCCACCACTTAAACTAAATAATTATTCAAATATTTTGCTCTCGTAAAAAGTCATCGTACGAGTTAGCGCACCTCCGGTGCGGACTTTTCAGGTGGTGGCAGGTTCTCAAACCTGCCACTCGTTCAGACTGTCGGGTCTGAGGACCCGACAGCACATGGGGCTATATCTGCTTGTTTTGTTGGACATAAAAAAGGAAATTCCTATACGATCTAGTTATAATAATTACCATAATAGTCATTTTATGCTTTTAACCCGAATAATTCGGGTTAATCTCAATACGGTTCACTTAAGCCAAATTGGCCTGTAAACGTTAGGAATAATCATTTTGTGTCAATCCCGCGGGAATCCATAGGTTTTTTATCGGTCTGATATCCTGGTCAAGCCAGGAATGACAAAGGTCATATGTCCTTAAGTGAACTGCATTGGGGTTAATCTGATTGTTTTTGTAGTAATGGTATTTATGAAACGCTGTGCTTAGGGGAAAGTTTATATGAGGGACTTAACAAAACCACTGGAAGATATATCTTGCGGCGTACTAAGAAGCGGGTGACATCGGAGGGTAAGGAAGGGGAAATGGCCGATTTCCATGATACCAATCTTAGGGGGAAAGACCCCCCAGGGGTGTGTTTCGGCCTGAGACAGTCCGAAACATCTATATGAACACTAGGGATGCTATGTATATGTTTGATGGTTAAGGTGTCAGGTGGTAACACCTGACAGCACCTTATAGAACAGAGTGCCTTGTAGCTATATTTATGGTTTACAGTAGGTTATGTGGCGTCAGGAGTTACCTCCTGACGCAAATCGTTCATGTTTGATAGCAACTTAGTATTACATCTATCCTCAGGGGGCCCACTGTTTTTTGCAATTACTGATTTAGCAAATTATCATATATAACTACATTATTCTGGACATATAAATCTTTCACCATATCCCGGTATCTGGTGCCTAGGGCGTTGATCTTTTTATAGTATATCACATTTTTGGAGTCGCCTAAGAAAAGCTTCTCTCCATCAATCCCCATCCCAGACATACCAAGAGCGCCGAGCAGCTTATCCTCATTCGCCTGCCACCACTCCTCGGCTTCCTCATTCGGTATTGAGTCAACATTTTGGTATACATTGGCATCATAGTAAACCTGTGCCAAAGTATCCTCCTCCATCTGGGTCACATATGTCTTGGCCTCGCGCGCATCCCTTTGATCCGTCTGCTCCGCCAGCAGACATTTGATCTCGTACTGAACATCTTCAAAAGAGGAATAGGCTGGATCTATCTTCTCATTCAGGCGTAAAACAAAATAGCCCAGCTGGGTGGCAATCACTGAGCTTAACTGTCCTGGTTGTAGCTTCCGGGCGATATTCTGAGCGGCGGCGGGGAGCCGTTCGGCTGACACGCTCCGGAGCTCTTTCCGATACTTGTAAAATAAGGTCTCCCTTTCTTTATCAGAGGGGGCTTTTTTCAACTCGGCCAGTATTTTCTCTCCCTGATCAAGAGTTTCAGCCAGAATTATATCCAGGATATATTCCGGCGCCGGCTTGCGATAACGAGACTTGTGAGAACCATAATGCTTGAGGGCAGCCTTATCAGAAATCACCTCGGCCTTTATCATCTTTTTAATATCCGCTTTAACCGCTTCAAAAGGTCGATACAGTTTTCGGGCTCGCTGTTGGAGTTTAACCAGGTAGTAACCCATGCGGGTTTTTACCGGAGCGCTGTATTCTCCCTCCTTAAGCCTCTTGGCTACCGCCCGCAAATCATCCGGTAAATCCTTGCCGGCAATCGGCCGCTCCTCTACCTGTTCCAGCTCTAAGCCCTTCTTTATGCGGGCTAATATTTTTTCTCCTTCAGCCTTTGAATTCGCCCGGATTAGCTTAGCGGTTATTATCTCTGCCTCTGACCAGCGTTCCTGGAGCTTAACCAAAAAGTAGCCCAAAGGAGTAGCTATGGGTTGACTTACTTCCTTAAGCTCCATATCAGGGACCACCCGTCGAACCTCTTTAGGCAGGTCTTCCAGCGATACGGACAGTCGCTCCACTTCCGCCGCCAATGCCTCAAACTTCTCTCCAGCTTCCATTTTCTTTAGTGTTTGCCGGCATTCTTCTAAGCTGTTTTTTACTATCATGCTTACCTTAAAATGGTCAAAGGAGTTTCGCTCCTTCAATTTGGCGATATAATAGCCAATGGGCGTTGCTG
This sequence comes from bacterium, assembly GCA_003230535.1. Classification (GTDB taxonomy): domain Bacteria; phylum SZUA-182; class SZUA-182; order SZUA-191; family SZUA-191; genus SZUA-191. The sequence continues at coordinate 557 of QIEW01000474.1, read as the reverse complement.
TCAATTCGGTCAACTGCCCCTGTGTCAGATGAAAGATCGCCCGCTGAACAGCTGCCGGCAGCCGGGAGCCGGGAATAGGAGCAGCTGAGAAGCTGTATTTTTCCATAGATTCTCCCTTTTTTATCCGCTCCAGAATTTCCAAAGCTTCTTGGCGCTCCCCCTTAACTACAAATAACGCCCGCGCCCCCCGATCGGGCGCCCTAAACTCCTCAATATGCTCCTTGTAAAACCGCCGAGCTTCGGCATCACTAACCTCTTCCCTAGATTGGCTTCCTATCAGCGCCGCCTTTACTTCGCCCTCAGCCTTGGCTAGCTGCTTGATAACTTTGGGGTTATCTTTAAAACCTTCCTTCTTGGCCAGCGCAGCTACTAATTTGCTGTCAATTATCTTACGAAGAGCGTTATAGCGGGCTTGAAAGAGGTCTTTCCCCTGGCCTATATTTACCCGTTGATTAAATTCGGCCACATCAACCAGCGGTTTCCCTTGGCGAACAGCCAACACCGTATCCTCCGGGAGATCAAGCCACAAATCTGCCCAAGAAAATCTGCCGCTAGTA
>QIEW01000492.1 GCA_003230535.1 bacterium | reverse complement strand
GTGCGCTCTTCATCCGGTCTCCTCCTTCACATCTGGGGTAAACTGGCTGCCTGCATGATTATTATGCTTATCTTTAACTGTTAATTCGCATATATTATTAAGTTATCTTAGATATCTGATGTCCAAAGCGATTAAGCTGCAAGTCAGATATCCTCACCCAATATGTATAGTTTATTGTGTTAATGCAGTTGTTTTCCTTACCACTTTATAGATCGGGCTTACCGGCAGGATATCATAATCCTGCTCCAGCTCTTCCACATTATAGTAGTATTTACTCTTTACCAGGTCAGCTAAATAGATGGGTCTCTCTCCATAATGTTTATCTACATAAGGTTTTAGGTTATAATCATCGCTTTTGGGGGCGGCTACATGGACTTGCACCAACTCTATATCGGGGCGTAAACCCATTACCCGCTGATAATATTCCAGCACCTCCGCCGGTGTGTAGTCTGCAATAATAAGTGCATTTGGCGCGGCTGCTTCCAGCGCTCGTTCGGCATATATTTTAGGACCATAGTAGCCCGTCTTCGGCGGACTGAGGAAAAATTGCGCCGCATTCCGATAGGGCAGTTTCCGCGCGCTCAGGAGCCGGATGCCTAACTTGTTGGAAATTGGAGGTGTAACCTGATAAATCACTGTAGGAAAAAGTATAAGCAGCCCGAACAGAATAAACGAACTTCTGTCCAGCCAAGTACGTTTTAGGCCGCTTCTGCTCTTTAAATATAGCCAGTGTACCAGATAAGATCCTCCATAGCCGATAATTATGGCAATCAAAGTATAGTCCTGGATGAAGAACACATAGTTAGGCGCCCACCATAGGCTGGCTCCGGCAAGAAAAAACAAAACATTTGTCCCTATCATAAGCAGCAGAAATAATGCCGCCTTAGGGTCATCCTTGAGGAGCCGCCAGGCCCCTAAAATAGCCAGCAGGAAACCCGGGCCGGGAAACTGATAAATAAGATAAGCTATATATAGACCTATATTACTAAAAAAATCGACGAACCGAAACATAAAAGTCTTATGTTCCTGCCGTCCGGTAACAATGTTTACAATTTCAGAGGTCTTTTCCGGCTGAGATAGCAACCATTTAAGGAACAGACCCCACCAGAGGGCGCTTCCTAAAGCAAACAACAGTAATATGGTTGCTATCTTTTGGGGAGTGATGGCGCCCTTTCGGCCATAAGCTATCATAAAAAAGAGCCCCCCAAAGCCGCAGAGCCCTATCCCTGGATTGTGGGTTAGGGATAAGCCGAAGGTAAAGGCCGCCCAATAAAGATACTGGGGATCCTCAGGGTTCTCCCGCCAGCAGAGCATTAGGAATACCAGCAGAGACATAAAGAAGGCGTTCATGGTATATACTTCAGTGATTACGGCATGAAGCCAGAAGGCGTGAGAAAGAGTGAGCGCGATGGCGGCAAAAACCGCCGGTGTCATTCGCTCGGTAAGTTTCCAGGCACATAAAAACACCAGCATTACAGTTAGCGCGGCAAAGAAGGCGGACATAAAATTCAGATTTACCGCCAATTCACCCGGCAGATATGAAAATAAACGACCGATCAGAATATATAAAGGATGGCCGTCTGCGGCTGGATCGAGGAACAGATCATGGACTTTAAGAGCAAATCCGGCAGAGTCTCCCCAAATAACAGTAGGAGCTAAGGTCAGAACATAGAAACATAAAGTCACCAGGAAAACCAGCGACGCTATTTGTCTGGGTGGGATCTTCCGCTCAGAGATAGCCTCAGGCAAAAGTGTAACCAGTTTCATTTTGCTTCCCTAATCCCGATTGATTAATAGAACCGGTTAACCCGAATAATTCGGGATCATAAACACGCTCGGAGTTGGTCGCTTCCATAGCGGGAGTTTTCGGTAATTTGTATGAGCCATTTTGTTTTTGACCGTTATTCTATAAGTAGCTGTATTAAAATAACATCATCAATGTTTACCGTGGATTTATGAATAATCCGGGTAAAAAACATTGTTAGCCGGCAGCCCAGAGATATACCATATGGGCTAGCCTGCGCCGCCAGGGACCTGGTATAAACCCTTCCAGCAGTCCCCATTTCTCCACTCCTTTAAGGATCAACCGCAGCCGATTATTATTCAAAACCTCTTCCCGCTGGCTGTCCTCCCGTTTTATCCCCGGCGGAAATGGGGGGAGATCCAAAAAACCCATGGCTTTGATATCAAGAGGCGCTTCTGTGGCTAACTCCCGCAAGTCCTCCATGGATAATGCCTGCAAGCCGGAACGACCGGCATGCTGGGAATTATCCGCATTAGGTACGAACAATAAGGTTTGGGGGGCCAGCGCCTTGGTCTGTTGCAGATATTTTTTCTTATCCTCGTTATTCAGGCGTTGGAGTACTTCACAGGAGATGAACAACGAGGAAGCGAGGCGCTGCGGAAGACAGGTCAGGTCTTCCGCCAGATGTGATTTTATCGTTCCCGGATTAATAAGACCTTGTTTTTCCGCCCACCGTAATGCCTCCTGGAGCCGGCTCAGACGATCTTCCCGCTCATCGACTACCAGAGCTTCCGCACCCAGATCTTGTGCCAGCAGAATAAAATCCAGGCTCAAGCCATATTTTTCCGGCAGTCCCCCGATCAGCACCCGCTTAATTTGTGGATTTTGCCCCAGCAGACGATGAATAACCCGCCGTTTAACATAATATTCATAGGCGGTTCCCGCCCCTTCACCTTCCTGTAATACCAGGGGATAATAGTCCAGTAAGCTTCTTTTTATCATAAGTATCGCCGTTCCTTATACCAGCGGACTGTCTCGGCTACGCCTTGAGCCAGATTGTAGTTAGGGGTGTAACCCAATTCCTGCCGAGCCAAAGATATATCAAAAGCTCGGTTTTCGATGAAGTAGCGTACCCGGGCCCGGTTTAAAATGGGTGTTATCCCCAACACCTTTTCCAGAGCCTCAAAGAAAAAAGCGCCGGTATAGCCTATCCAGACAGGAACATGAAACGGTTTTCGAACGCCCAGGGCACCGGCGATGGTATAGGCCAACTCTTGCACGGTTACCGGCCGTTCAGCGGCGATAATGTAGACTTTACCTTTTGCCTCCTTTGCCTCAAGACAAAGCAAAAAGCTTTTGGTTACATCGTCAATATAGGTAGGATGAAGTAAGCTGCCGCCTCTCCCAAAAATGACAAAATGTCCCTTGGCTATTGCCTGAAATAGACCTAATACATGGGTGTCACCGGGACCGTA
>QIEW01000105.1 GCA_003230535.1 bacterium | reverse complement strand
GCGCTGCATATGGGCCACTGCCCCTGCGCCAAATTGGTTATCGTAAAAGGGAAAGAAAAATCATGCCCGGAGTGCGCCGCGGCTTGGAATAGAAAACGGGGTAAACTCCCCGGTGTAGACCCAGACGCTATAGAGGTGACCACCTTTGGTCTATATGGTTTTGAAAAGGGCGGCCATCACCAGCCAGATTTTACGGAAGACGAAACAGTAGATACTCCGCACCAGCAAGCAGGAGAACATAATCATTAAGAGCCTCTTGCAAAAGTGCCAGGGCGGTGGCCCTGGCCTACCCTATACGGGTAGTGTTGGGGCCACTGCCCCAACATATGGTACGGCTAACTTCTTTAAAATGACTTTTGCAAAAGGCTCTATAGCCATATTAGGAATATTAGTTAGCGTCCATCCATAAGCTCGCTTACTTGCTGGACATCTTTGTCGCCTCTCCCTGAAAGACAGACGACTATAATTTGATCCTTGGTTGTCATAGGAACAAGTTTTTGGAGATAGGCGATAGCATGAGCGCTCTCTAGTGCCGGAATAATCCCCTCTAACTCAGAGAGAAGCGAGAAGGCCTTCAACGCCTCATCATCAGTCACTGCCTGGTATTCCGCCCGCCCGCTGTCTTTGAGGCAGCTGTGCTCCGGCCCTACGCCTGGGTAATCCAGACCGGCGGACACCGAATGGGTGGGATGAATTTGTCCCTGTTCATCCTGAAGCAGATAGCTTTTTGCCCCATGGAGTACGCCTGCCTCGCCCGCCTTCAGGCTGGCCGCATGTTTGCCGGTCTCTAACCCGCATCCGGCCGCTTCCACTCCGACAAGTTTAACCTGGGAATTATCCAGGAACGGGTAAAACATTCCCATAGCGTTACTGCCGCCGCCGACACAGGCCACCAGATAATCCGGTAATCCGCCCTCTTTTTCCTGGAGCTGCTTCTTTGTCTCACAACCGATAACCGACTGAAAATCGCGCACAATAACCGGATAAGGGTGAGGACCGACCACCGAGCCAATCACATAATGGGTCTGCTCCACGTTAGTCACCCAATCCCGTAAAGCTTCATTTATGGCATCCTTAAGGGTCATAGTTCCGGAAGTTACCGGAGTAACCTTAGCGCCCAGCAATTTCATCCGGAAGACATTTAGCTCCTGGCGGTGCATGTCTTCCTCGCCCATAAAAATCTCGCAATCCAGGCCGAACATAGCGGCGGCGGTAGCGGTGGCGACCCCGTGTTGTCCGGCGCCGGTCTCGGCGATTACCCGACGCTTAGCCATTCGGCGCGTCATCAGCGCCTGGCCCAAGGTGTTGTTGATCTTATGGGCGCCGGTATGGCAGAGGTCCTCACGTTTGAGGTAGATTTTTGCGCCGCCCAAATGCTCGGTAAGCCGCTCAGCAAAATAGAGAGGGGTCGGCCGACCGGCAAATTCCTGGAGAAAGTAGTTTAGTTCCTGTTGGAATTCTTTATCTTGTTTAAGTCGTTGATATTGATTTTCCAAATCTTCTAAGGCCGACATCAAGGTTTCCGGGACGAACTTCCCGCCGTAAATACCGAAATGCCCTTTCTTATCTGGCAGTTGCATTTTTAGCCCTCATTTTTATGGATCGTTAAACAACTAATTTATTCTAATCAAAATGGAAATTATCGTCAACCCGAATAATTCGGGATCATAAATACGCTCCCGCTGGTCGCTTCCATAGCGAGAGTTTTCGGTAATTTGTATGAGCCATTTTGTTTTTTGACCGTTATTATATAAGCACTTGTATTCAAATAACATCATTAATGTTTACCGCGGATTTATGAATAAGCCGGGTAAAAGGCAATACGGTTCACTTAAGCCAAATTGGCCAGTAAACGTTAGGAATAATCATTTTGTGTCAATCCCGCGAAAGCGGGAATCCATAGGTTTTT
>QIEW01000096.1 GCA_003230535.1 bacterium | reverse complement strand
CTTTAGATTTGATTGATTACTATCATAAACTACATTATATCAATCTTAAAGGAGGATGCCCACCTTTTTCAACTGTTAATTCACATTAGTATTAATTTGTTAACTGCTAAAAATGATCTCCAAAACTTGATTAAGTATAATATACTACAGGTCAAGGCGGCTTCCGGTGTTATTGGACTTATAAATAGCAGGCAAGCAACAACTACAGGGGGAGAACAAAAGATTGGCGCAAACTGAAGGCTTATTTGAGGAACTGGTAGGTCTGATGCAGCGCTTGCGGGGGAAGCATGGTTGCCTGTGGGATAAGGAACAGACCAGAGAGTCTCTAAAACCTTATTTGGTAGAGGAAGCCTACGAGGTGTTGGCGGCGATAGAGGGCGGGATACCGGAACATCTCCGGGAAGAGTTGGGGGATTTGTTGTTCCAGATCATCTTTCATGCCCAGATTGCCGCAGAACAGGGCGAATTCGATATTTATCAGATCATAAGGTATAGCATAGATAAAATGAAGCGGCGGCATCCCCATGTATTCGGGAATAAAAAGGTGAAGGGAACGGCTGAAATCCTGTCCAATTGGGAAAAGATAAAGCAGACGGAAAAAGAGCTGCCAGCCAAAGACGGCCGCAGGCGTTCCATCCTGGAGGGGGTTCCTCCGCAGCTTCCGGCTCTGCTTCGAGCCCATCGGGTGCAGGAGAAAGCCGCCCGGGTCGGGTTTGATCATCGCTCCTTGGAGGAAGTATTGGACAAATTAGGGGAAGAGTTGGAGGAATTCAAACAGTCGCTTACTGGAGGGACTACCGAGGAGAAGGAGGAAGAGTTGGGGGATTTGTTGTTTTCTTTGGTGAATGCGGCCCGTTTTGTAAGGGTTAATCCGGAGGAGGCCCTGCGGAAGACGGTCGCCAAATTCACCTTCCGCTTCCGTTACATAGAGGAGCGGGTGGCTGCTCAAGGTAAAAGACTTGATGAGGTATCCCTGGAAGAGATGGACCGGCTTTGGGAGGAGGCCAAAATTGCCCCTGGTGTTATGTCAACTGGAAATTAACGGATTCACCCCCTCACCTCAATCCTCTCCCCCCAGGGGCGAGGAAGCAGGAATAGTCCCTTCTCCCCTGGGGGAGAAGGTTAGGATGAGGGGGATAAAACAACCAATGAATTTGTAACATTTTATGATTGACACGACACTAGTGCTGGTAAACAATGAGTGGGTGCCCAAAGAGAGGGCCTGCATTTCGGTTTATGATCACGGGTTTTTGTATGGCGATGGAATATTTGAGAGCCTGCGGGCTTATGGAGGGCGGATTTTTCGGCTCCAGGAGCACATAAACCGTCTGCACCTTGGCGCAAAGGCCCTGGCCATTAAGGTGCCCCATAGCAGCGCCAAGCTGGAGGAGCTGTTATATAAATCGCTGGAAATAAACAACTTGAAAGATGCCTATATCCGTTTGACGCTGTCGCGGGGCCCTGGCGAGTTAGGATTAAATCCGGCATTGTGTCCTGAGCCGACACTCGTAATTATGGCCCATGAGTTTTCCGGCTACCCGAAAGAGCTTTACCGGCAAGGGGTCAGTGGAAGTATCGTAGGAGTACGGCGGCTGGCTAAGGAGGCATTAGATCCGGCTATAAAATCTCAGAACTTCCTGAACAATATTCTGGCTAAAGTAGAAGCTGACCGGCAGGGAAGTTTTGAAGGCATAATGTTAAATCAGGCCGGATATTTAACTGAGGGTACTGTAAGTAATCTGTTTTTTGTCAGAGAGGGACGCCTAAAGACGCCCTCCACCTCGTGCGGTCTTCTTCCCGGTATAACCAGAGAGCTGGTAATCGAGCTGGCCGGAGCGGATGATGTAGTGGTAGATGAGGGTATCTTCAGACCGAAAGAATTACTGGAGGCGGAGGAGGCTTTTCTCACCAACAGCGGCCTGGAGGTTATGCCCCTGGTGGAGGTAAACTGTCAACTTATCGGCAACGGCTCCCCTGGCGCCCTGACCAGGCGCCTGCACAAGCTATATCGGGAAGCCGCAAGGGAAAAATAAGGTAGCCCGCAGGAGGGACGATGAGTTCTAAGAGGAGTTTATTGGAGGCAATTGGAAGCGGAACCACCGCCTTGATTGAGGAAGTTGGCCTGCTGACGCAGATGTTAGTTAAGACGATCGGTAGAGTTTTCCGACCCCCGTTCCGGTTTAGACATATTGTTCTCCAGATGGAGGAGGTAGGGTTTAACTCCATTCCGGTAGTGCTGGTCACGGCTATTTTTACCGGGATGGTGTTGGCATTGCAGAGCTACACCGGATTTAGACGGTTTAACGCCGAGGTGTTGGTAGGCACTGTGGTGGCTTTGTCGATGACCAGAGAGTTGGGGCCGGTACTCACCGGTCTGATTGTGGCGGGCCGGGCAGGTTCTGCTATGGCCGCCGAATTGGGCACCATGCGGGTTACGGAGCAGATTGATGCGATGGTCACCTTGGCTGCCAATCCGATTGACTACCTGGTGGTGCCGAGGTTTTTAGCGGGATTGATTATGCTGCCTTTACTGACGATCCTCTCGGATATAGTAGGTATTGCCGGTGGCTACCTGGTCAGCACCAAAATTTTAGGGGCCAATCCGGTGGTCTATATGCGCCGCACCATAGATTATCTGGAAATAAGCGATATTTACAGCGGTTTACTTAAAGCGGCGGTATTTGGAACCATTATCGCCATTGTCGGCTGCTACAAAGGGTTTTATGCCGAAGGCGGAGCGGAAGGGGTCGGACGGGCCACTACGGGTTCTGTAGTGATGTCCTCAATGCTGATCCTCATCTCCGATTACTTCCTGACCGCGATGCTGTTTTAGCCCGAATAATTCTATTTCGTGACCAATTAAAACAAGTGGATAGAGCTTCTTGTGCTGTCGGGTCCTCAGACCTGACAGCCTGAACAAGTGGCAGGTTTCCTGAACCTGCCGCCACCTGAAAAGTCCGCACCGGCAGGTGCGCTAACTAGCTGTATTTAAATAACATCATCAATGTTTACCGCGGATTTATGAATAAGCCGGGTTAACAGAGTGGTATAAGGAGAACTACTCATGCATCTTGCCAGACGTACGCAACTGCTCAGTCCCTCGCCAACACTGGCTATTACGGCTAAAGCCAAGAGACTTCGCCAAGCCGGGGCTGACATAATCAACCTTGGCGGCGGAGAGCCGGATTACGATACCCCGGAGTATGTCAAATCGGCGGCGATAGCTGCTATTACAGAAGGGTTTACCAAATATACTCCTCCGGCCGGTATCCCGGAGTTAAAGGAAGCTGTCAGAGATAAGCTGCGCCGGGACAATAATCTGGAGTATACTACCGAGGAAATTATTATCTGTGCCGGCGCCAAACAAGCGCTGTTTAATTTGGCATTAGCCCTGTTTAATCCTGGGGATGAGGTGCTGTTGGCTTCACCTTATTGGGTGACCTATCCTGAGCAGATAAAGCTGGCCGGCGCTACTCCGGTAGCGGTAAACACCAGAGAGGATCAGGGGTTTCAGCTTACGCCGGAAATTTTGGACCAGGAGCTTTCCTCCCAGACTAAGGCCCTGATTATAAATACTCCTTGTAATCCTACCGGTGCGGTGTTCACAAAGGATAATCTGCTGGCTGTCCTGCGTTTTGCCCATGAGAACGATTTGTATATAATTTCCGATGAGTGCTATGAAAGCTTTGTCTACGACGGGCATGGACATGTAAGTATCGCCGGCTTAGATCCGGATTACAAACGCCGTATTATCGTGATTAATGCCGTTTCCAAGACATATTCTATGACAGGCTGGCGGATAGGGTATGCGGCGGGATCGCCCGAAATTATTAAGGCCATGAATGACATTCAAAGCCAGAGCACTTCCTGCCCGGCCTC
>QIEW01000059.1 GCA_003230535.1 bacterium | reverse complement strand
GTGAATGGAACTATACCATCATGCCAAACAAATGTTAAGAGTTAGGCAATAAACTCTATAAGTGTATGAGTTATTTATGGACGAATCCTAAAAGTTCTTGTTCGTGTGAAATGATATTGTTCATATGATTATTATCACATACTTTCCATTATGTTTCAACTATTTTTTCGAATGGGTGTGAACAGTTACCACTTTCATAGTGGCCCCTAATTTTTTAAAGTATTTTTCAGGAGGCTTTTAGAAGGGCATTTTCTTTCTGTTCAGCCTCCGATGTTTGCGATAACCTCCTTGATAGAAGCGAAGCCTTTGATACGCTTAAAGCCTTCCTCGGCATATAGAAGAACGGCGGCCAGCCATCGCTGCATCATCTTACTTGTCCGGTAGCGTTTGGCCATATGCCGCTTCGATATTCCGGTTATTATGGATGGTATCAATGAACACCGAAAACGGCTCAAAATCCGATAAATCCCGCTCCTTAAACTCGGCCAGCTTCTTGGGCTGTTACGGCCACAACATGGCGGGACACCGAACTGGCCGACACCCCAAACGCCCTAGTACACCATTTTGTAAATAACTGGGTTTATAATGCCTGTCATTCCTGGCTTGACCAGGATATCAGACCGACTCGTCTGGGCGTAGGCGCCAGCCGGAGCCTGGTAAAAAACCGATGGATTCCTGCTGAAGTTTATCCCTGCGGCCCCCGCAGCCGGGGACGCTGTACCCGTACCTTATGATCCCCGATATATACCAAACCCGCCTCAGAGGCCCATTTCTGAGAACGGCTGATAATCCGAACCCGACAACTCCTCCCGCTCTATGTGCCTGACCGCCTCCACCATCATTACCCCCAACTCCCTTGCGAACGCATCAAACCCCCGTATTGCTTTTTCCCTCCGTTTGGTATCTAATCTCATTAGCGGCTCCTTTCGTTTTAAGTTATTAGATGATAAAGTCGTAAAAAGTTCCGGGTGTCATTGCGAGGCGCCCATTGATTTGTAATGAAATTTGAGATTGCTTCGCTTCGCTCGCAATGACAAAAATCGGCGCTTTTTGACTTTTTACGAAACCATCATTAGATTACTGTGGATTATCCCACAGGGGAGCCACTTTTTCAATTTCAACTAACTTTAGTATATCCTCAAAAAATGCGCATAATCTCACGGTATATTGCAGTTGAGTTTGCCAAGATGTTGGGCTGGTTCATATTATCCTTTGTGGTCATCTATCTTGTTATAGATATGTCCCGCATCGAAGGGTTTTTGCATCATAAGGCACAGGCAGGGGATATAGTCGGCTATTACATTTATAAATTGCCGTTAATCGTGTTCCAGATGGCGCCGGTAGCGGTGCTTTTAGCTACCAGCATCACATTGGCGGCCTTTGGGCGAAATAATGAGCTGGTGGCCTTCCGTGCCGCCGGCATAAGCTTGTGGCGGATTATCGGACCGATATTAGCGGCGGCGGCGCTGGTAAGCGTGCTGAGCTTTCTCTGTGCCGAATATATAATTCCCGTTACTTCACGCCAACAGGAGTACATCGAAAGGATAAAAATTAAAGGGAAAGAGCCGAAAGGGTATCTTAAATCCGGAGACCTGTGGTTCCGTGGCAAGGAAAATACTTTCTATAATATTCGGGTATTTGAGCCTCGGCAAAAGCTGTTCCGCCAGCTAAGCATCTTTAAATTCGACCAGGACTTTCGCCTCCAATACAGACTGGACGCTGAGCGGATGGAGTGGCGTGAAGACGGCTGGCGCTTGTTCGACTTAGTGATCCGGACGGCCGTTTATCAAGAAAATAACTCTCTGGGGGATGGATTTCAGAGTTACGGTCCACCGCTGTTAAGTAAACCTCAATTTCTTCCCGAAAAGATTATGCCGGAACTGAAGGAAACCCCCAAAGATTTTTTAGAACAGGGCACTAAGCCTGAGATTATGGGTTTTAGGGAACTGCAAAATTATATTGCCGAGTTATCCCGCCGGAGACATAATGTCGACCGTTATTTAGTGGATCTTTATGCCAAGCTTGCTATTCCCGCCATTAGCCTGGTGATGGCCATCATCGGGGTGCCTTTTTCATTGCGGTTTAATAGACAAGGCGGTCGAGCCATAGGTTTAGGTGTGAGCATGCTTTTGGGCTTTTGCTATTGGGTCTTACTGGCGCTCGGATTAGCCCTGGGGCATGGCGGACGGCTGGCCCCCCTTTGGGCCGCGTGGGGGGCCAACATTCTGTTTTTACTTGGCGGCGGGTATCTTCTCGCAAAAGTAAATCAATCATGATTTACAACCGCGAACCCCACAGTACCCCCGCGTCCATTCCGGATCATATCGATATTAATCAGTATTCGATTAGTCGCCCTACAAAGGCAGTAAAAGTTATTTTCACACCTCCGGATAGTATCACCCTTGTTTAAACAGGCTTTATTACAGTACCATTATAAGTTTATTAAATGATATTAAGGTAATCATCCATGACAGGGAAGACAGGCAAGATAAGGGCTATTTCCATAAGTAAGGTACGGGGCGGGCCTAAGGAAAATGTCCCTCAGGCCGAGCTGACAGAAAATTGGGGAATAGTGGGTGATGCACATGGAGGGAACTGGCATCGACAGGTAAGCCTGTTGGCTTGGGAAAGTATCCAGCGGCTTGAAGGACGGGGGCTTCCACTGAGGCCGGGAATATTTGCGGATAATATAACCACCCAAGGGATAGAACTTAGCCGACTCTCCCTTGGAACCCAATTGAGATTAGGAGATACGGTTATCCTGGAAGTAACTCAGATCGGGAAGGAATGTCATAAACCCTGTCACATTTTCCAACAGCTAGGGGATTGTTTAATGCCCCAAGAAGGAATTTTTACCCGCGTGCTTTGTGGTGGAAATATAGAAACCGGACAGGAAATCCGGATA
>QIEW01000129.1 GCA_003230535.1 bacterium | reverse complement strand
TAAGCGCCTCCATAATTGATGGTTATGGAGGTAATTGTAACATATTATCAAGTATATAGCCAGCTTTATCTGCTGCCATTTGCCATTTTTACTTTGTGTCTGAAATGCTTAACTTTTAACCGGGCATTAACAAAAGATAAAGGATTTCCGCAATGTGCACATGTAAATTTCTGATTACGGTTTGTTACATCTCTGCTATTAATACTTAATCCCTTTTCATCTATTGCAATGAGAGGCATTATGGTTGCTATCCTTTTGGAAGATACCATGTTTTACTAAAGCGGAGTCAATGGCTGTTGACTACTGCTTGGTAAAATCGCTTCTTCTCTGGAAATCAGATTTTCTCAATGTAGCTATTCCCCAGCCCGGCGCTACAGAGCGTGCTAATTTGGAATGTCCTATATATTGTGCAAAGCCAATTGCAATAATACTCAAAACCCAAGCATGAGGTGGAAATTATCTGACCAAGGGAATTTCCTTCATGTTTTTATGTGCTAAAAACATCAGTCAAAAACTTATCCTTGTCCAGCTGTTTTTGCCATTCCCGATGTCTCTTGACGCTTTCCAGTCGTTTCTTTCTCGGCATATTGATGAACCTGACGGCTTCCACAGACCCCAGTTCCTTAATCAGAACCTTCATGGCCTTTTTGATTACCGCCTCTTCCTCCATATAGTTCATACATTTCATCTCAATAGCTCCTTTTCACAAAAAGCGACGGGGTAGATATCTGACTCCCGAAAAATACTTGGTGCGTGCTTCTTCTATTAAGGTATTGTCACTGCCGCAATCACTAACAAGTCAGAGCAATATGAAACAAAATAGTTCACCATTGCCCGTATTATATTTTACATCTCACGGAGCCCTCCATGCGAGATATTAACATCAAATCAAGGAGGTACTATATAGAAATGCCAGGTGTAGGCTAAATTGCCTCTCCTACAGCCTTTAACGCTTCGTTATAAACCTCCTCTGATAGATGAAAACCCGTGCTACGCAACTGATCTAAACACAATCTGAGAGATTGAACCGCATTTTGTTGCTTGGCTTTGATAAGTACGCCCAGCAGACCGGTCTTTTTGAGGTTGTAGAGTTCCGCCATTCTTCGGGCATCGCTCTCATCAAGAAGAATTAAATCCGCCCCGATTTCTACCGCCAAAACAATCGCTTCCGCTTCGCCCTTATCAAGAATGGCTAAAAGCGTGGTAAGCAATGGAGAAGGTGTTACCTCGTGCACTTTTATCCAACTTGCCCCCGCAATAATCTTGGCCTCCGGTTCGTCTCCTCCCTCTTCCACTACCTCTCGCCAAACCGCTCTTGGAATCAGTATTTGCTCAAATTGGTCAACCAGTAAATCCAGCAAGCCTATCTTCCCCAGGTGAATAAGCGGCGAGCTGTTACTTACCACCTTGAGCATAAGCTACATCCTCTGATAAGTCTTGGCTTGTATAATGCCGTTTAACTCCGCGAGAAGCTAATTCAGCTAAAAACTCCCGTTTAGTCAGGCTGGCCATCTGACGAGCTTTGCCCATGGAAAGCGCCCATCGGGCATATAATGCGAAGGCTAATTCCTTCATAAGCTCTTTTTTGACGTCAGGTAAGGGAATCTTCATCAAGACTACTATATCATCTTTTATTTCAAGTTGGACTGACATATTCAGCACCCCCTTTTTTTTGGTCATGCTATTTGTTACCGTAATGCCTCCTGTAGCATAAGTTGGTTCCACGTACTCTTTTATAATATCCAAGCAATGCTTTATTGTCAACTGGTTATATGGCAACCATTACGGTAACTGCACCACCAGGCGTTGGATCTTGGCAAGCTCATGTAACAGTAGTTTTTCTTTGTTATAACTCATGTTACGCAAAAGCAGTTTGATGCTCAGCCTTGATTGTTTGCAATTCAGCAAAGCAAGACTTAAGCGCTTTTACATATAGC
>QIEW01000324.1 GCA_003230535.1 bacterium | reverse complement strand
TTTTACAAAATATTATCCACACCAACAGGAGGTACGTCAACTTATTTTGTAAAAAACTCAGGGAAACACATAATATAGCCTGTAAATACAATAAGATTTATATCGAACTCAGGTTAATATAGACACGTTCGGGTTAATCGAAAGCTGTTCGGGCAGGCTAAATAGGGGGCTGCCTCCTGCTCCTTGTTCCATACTTTGAAAAATATCCCCATGAGTTGCATTTGGGGCAATATTTCTCCCTCTCCGGACGCGCCTATCCCTCACTGCTTCCATTTATCATAATAATATTCAGTGCGTTAAATAATTATCGGGGGTGGATTTTGGCAGCGTTGCCACAGAATATCAAAGTGCAAATTATCCATCACCGCCTGCGTTACCTTCAGGATTATTTGTCCGCCGGTTTTTACTATCTTGGCGGCAAAGTCCAACGCCTTACCTCCTGACCGTGGCGGCATAACTGGCTATCGGTATTACTTCCGCCAATACATCCTCTTTAAATGTCTCGAATAAAAAGAATGAAAGCAGCATACAGTAATAGAAGGCTGAATTGGCCGGAAACCTCTTAAACGGTAACTCCTCAAATCCAAAGTCCTTTAAACCGCGATGCGGCAGCTCATCCGCACCCCGCTGATGATGACTCTCGATGATCTTCTCCGCCTTCACTAATTTCCTCTGTGTCTGCGGACTGGCGCTGGCCAATGCTTTCTCATTAACCCCCAGGTTGGTCAGAATTACGTTGTCGGGACGGGCAAAATCCAAGACCTTCTGCTTGCCTTCATAAGTCGGCCTGGTGTAAATCGCCCGGTAAAACCTATCCCAGCAGTCGCACCGGAACCCAAACTCCAGCCACCGCCACTCCTGATGCGGAGTTATCATAGCTCCCCCAAGCGCTCTCAGGCGCCTCCTCTGCCTGCTCCTTCACCCCGGCATACATCTTGCCGGTGGCGATAAACCCGATGTCCAACTTATCAAATGCGGCAAAATTCACCTCATCAAAAAAGCCGCTGTCCAGCCGCAGTATTATCGTTGCCGTAGCGCTGTAATCTTTGCGGATCAGCCCCACTATGTCGGTGACCATGTTCACTACCGTATGGCCGTAATTGCTGTGCTTCTTCCCACCTCGAAATATCGCATCCACCACTTTGCCCCGCCAGATGATCTGCAAGGGTTGAAACCCTTTTACCCGCTTGTAGGTCGGCTGCACTCCATGGCGCCAGGGCGGCCTCATCATTGTCCATCACCATCGTGTCGATGGTCAGCTCGATCACCTGGGGCTGCTCTACCTTTAACCGCCACATAAACAACCGCTTCAACACCTTCCGGAACACTCCCCCGCACAGCCGGGAAAACGATTTGAAAAACCGCTTTATCTGATGAGATGAGGCCATCTCCCCTGCGCTGTTCTCAATTACCGCTGCATATCCCGCATCCCCTTCCAACTGGTCAAAATAGGTCAGGTGCCGACTGGTCTTATCATAGAAAAAACAAAACACCTGCTTGAATATGTTCCACACTGGCAATCCCTTCTTGCTCCTCCTTAGCGGATAGCATCCGCCGGCATTTTTTGTGCAACAGGTCAACTGCTTGTGCAGACTAAAACCGGACAGGATGGGATAAATCCCTGTCTCGCTTAAATACCTCACATATAACGCCATTCCGCCTCTGCCGGTCAAGGTGTCCCCGGTTACATCAACCTTGTTAATCCGGCAGCCGCTCTTAAATTCATCCTGTCTCATAATATGTCCCTCACTTATTGGGTGATAAAATGCCGTTTCCTGGTAACACCATTATAGCATATGTTTACCGCCATTTAAGTGATTTTTCCTTATCTCCATTACATAAAAACCGCTCAACTTAGGTTTAAACGGAAGTTTGATTTTTCTGATGGAGGGGTTGTTGATTATCAAGGGGTTAGGAGGGACAGACGGGCAATATGTAGGCATGAATATA
>QIEW01000102.1 GCA_003230535.1 bacterium | reverse complement strand
CTAACCCCTGGCTATCAGGCAAACCGAGATCCAACAGAAGCACATCAATCTGTCCCTCGACAAGGCGTTCCAGCCCTGCTGAGAGTCGATCGGTGCACTCCAGGTCAAAAGAACGGTTTTTGACTTCGGACAGTATCTCCTGGATAAGATCAGCATCTCCAGGATCGTCCTCAATCAATAAAATTTTGAGTGGATTGTTGCTCATTTTATTCATCAAGAATTCAAGCCTATGTTATAAGTATACCATAAACCAGTAGTGTCCGGTTAGGTTTTTGCATAACGGAAAAGTACGGATGTTAAGGAGATAACACGCGCTTTTTTTAAGTTTCCCTCCCCCTTTGATGGGGGAGGGCTAGGGTGGGGGTGAATGAAATGAGAATTTCATTGCCCAATTATACCTATCCCCCCACCTCAATCCTCCCCCGCACGGGGGGAGGAAGCTTTTTTAGCATATGCAAGTTTCTAACCGGACACTACTGGGTTTTCGTGAACTATAAAGAAATAATTTAATCTAAAGCCCGGTCTATTCATAAATTTAAACTATCATTTGACAGACCCCATATTCAAAAGGGTTTATGACCAACGTCCACGTGGATAGCATCCACTGGCAATACTAACGCAACGTTACCTATTAATGCTAACGATTCGCTCAATTGGGCTACGATACAGTTAACTTGTCACCGGACACTGTCCGGACATTGTTTGCGGCAAATCCACCAATGGCGACTGTCAATAACGTGTATTCTCAAGGCGTTAACATTTCGTCAGTAGTCCTAATTCCCGACTACCTATGTAGTTTTATCAAGTAAAAAAAGCAAATCAGGCTGCTTTTTTATAATAAGGTTCCTGGTACATTGATTTAGAAACCATAAGCTTATATGCTACCTTGCAAATCTGATGAGCTAAACATTTTAAGGCGCTAAAATGACTGTGTCCCGCTTTAATCTTTCGTTGGTAGTAAACAGCGGAAGCGGAATTTGTCCTTAAACTGGTGAAAGCAATTTTCATATATGTGTCCTTGAGGATATGATTGACTTGTTTGCTGGTTTTGGCGCGTTTGCTTTTGCCGGAATCGTTGCGCAGGCAAACAACTCCTGAGTATGCACTGTATTTGTCCAGGGTACTGAAGCGGTGGATATCTATCGTTTCCCCGATGATGCGGGCGGCGGTTTTAGTCCCCGCTCCCGGGATGGATAAGACGGTTTTCCCACAGGGATGTTGACCAAGCAGGCTAGCCAACTCTTGATCAAGTCGGTTTATGGCTTGGTTCAGATCATATATCCTTTGGGCGTAATCCGCCGCTACTATAGCCTGGACACGATTACCGCCTATTAAAGCAGGGACGGTTTGCTCAAGTAAACTTTTAAGTTTTTGAGCCCTGAGTGTGCCCATGCCTCTCTTGCTTGACTTGGGCTTGACATCGGCTAATCGTTGCATTTTCATTTTCCCAAGCTCAGCCGGTGTTTTTCCCAAAGTAAACAGGGCTAAACAATTAGCAGAAAAAGGGTCGCTATATAAATCGAAAATCTCAGGAAAATAACTAAGGAGTAATTTATGCAGCTTGTTTTTAAAACGGGTCCGCTCTTTAGTTAAATCCAACTGATGCCTGGAGAGCAATTTGATGTCCACATTAACTTGTTGAGGTAATTTTACTTGATTTTCCTGATAGTTATTGTTTTTCAGTTCAAACGGTTGCTGCAGATAAGAAGCAATCAAGCGGGCATCGTATTCATCGGTTTTGAAGGGCTGCCCGAAGAGCTGCCGGTAGCGGTTGAGGGTTAAATTATTAACTTGTTTAACCTCAAACCCCTGGACAATCAAATACTTGTCGAAAGGAGCCGCATAGCCATTATATCCTTCTATGCCGATAATTACAGGCAGACTATGTTGAGCGGCCAAGGACTTTATTTGATGACAAGTTTGCTTAAACTCCGAGTGTCGATGCTTGATTGACCACTC
The DNA here is from genome assembly GCA_003230535.1 of bacterium. GTDB lineage: Bacteria > SZUA-182 > SZUA-182 > SZUA-191 > SZUA-191 > SZUA-191. Next base: position 766 of record QIEW01000102.1, on the reverse strand, counting down.
AGCTATAATTTGTCTTTCAGGATTCATGGCTGCGATCCTATGTTCTTTGGAACCAATGTCGATACCGACGGAAATAACTTTTTGCATAAAGGTAAGCCTCCCATGTAATGTATTTTGTCAACCGTTGGCGATTCTATAAGGGCCATTGGGGCAACTTCCTATCAGCCATGGTTGACATATCAGGTGCCGGGTGGCAAGTCGGGAGTGAGGCCATCTCCCGGAAATCCGGGGGGCAGAATTATTCCAACCACCTCCCAGCACCTTTAACTTAACACAACATAGGTAGCACTACCTTTATTACTTTTTACTAACTTTTACTTTCATTAAATCCTATTATAGAATTATTCGGGTTAAAGGAGAGCGATACCCAAGACTATCAGTAGAGTGCCTACACCTTTGCTCAGGGTAAGTTTTTCTCCTAAGAAAAGAATTGACATAAGCATCGCTACCAGAGGATAGCTCGCGGCAATAGGGACTACCATATTGCTGGGGCTGTGCTTGAGCGCGTTAAAATAAGTCCAAACGCCCAGTAATCCGGCTGTAACGCCGCCAATAATTAAATAGAGCATACTGGTTTTATCAACAGCGGCTAACTCATCCAGGCGGCCGGAAAAAAACATTACCGCCAGCAAAATAATAGTGATCCCTAAGCTGCGGATGGTTACTCCCACAAGCGGATTTACCTTGCTTATACCAAGTTTTTCGAATACCGGGGTAATGCCCCACAAAAAAGCGCTTAACAGGGCAAAACCCAAGCCGTATTTGT
>QIEW01000240.1 GCA_003230535.1 bacterium | reverse complement strand
CTAACGAGCACAATAAAATTCTTGCGTTTTAACAACACAAGTGGTATTGATATTAATATCATAACCCGTCTTTAGTTCAGTATAATATTTTTAAATCCCTGAGATAATAAAATTGGAGGAAAATAATGCCTGAATCTCTCACGATAACCTTAAGTGATTTAGAAAAACTGGAAACAGCCCAATGTCTTCACGCAAATGCGACTAGAATAGTACGGATAGGCGAGGATTTTTACATTAATTTCATCTTATTAGACCCCTGGTCAATACATTTGGAAATGAAAAAAGCTAAGGCCAACTCAAAAGAATCCTCTCCTGCATCAATTCCCGGAAAGGTGCTTGTTAATGTCAATATGAGCCTGGGAACTTTTTTGAACTTAAAAAATCAGGTAGAAGAAATTTTTAATAAATTGCCAGAAGGATTAAAAAGCGGTAAACTAAAAAATGGTGAGTGAACCAAAACTTAAAGTTATACCTGGGGGGAATGGTGTAGATGCTACAAAGCCCTATGAAAGAATAACTCAGGTTGACAGCGCTCAGACCTCTATTTCTTCTGATCGGTCGACAGAAACTCTAAAAGGCATGGGGAGTTCGCTTGGTCCTGTTCTAAACTATTTAAGAATAATAGATACATCAGATACATCCGAAACCATTTCTACAGGAAAAGGTGAGCAAGAAAAGGTGGATGAAATGGATGGAAGTTATGAGAAATATCTTGATCAGAGATTCAAGAACATAGAAAACAAGATAGATCATTCCAATGAAACCATAGCGCTTAAGACTAAGCAAATAGAAGATACCATAAAGCTTGCATTGGAAAGCAATAGCAAACTAATTAAGATGGTTCAGGATGAGGTTCACAGCCAAAATGACAGGATGAATGTAATCGGTGAAAGCACAAGATCAATGAAACAATGGCTTGTCGGTACTGGAATTGCAATTATCGTCGTAATGTTAGGGGCTCTTTACTTTATAAATCAATCTAATCAAAACTTCATAGCAACACTTCAAAGCGCAAACCAACAGCATCTTTCAGTAATTATAGATTTACTTAAGCCATAGAATGGGTGATAACTTTAAAAGTTCCCTGCCATGGTAATTCAGCCTTCAGGCAGACGGAAGTACCGACAGTAAAAAACTCGGGGTTTACTTCCTCAAATTCTACCTCCAATCCACTGCTTGATTTGCTAAGCGCCAATTTTCAGGCCGAAAGATCAAAACTATTAGTGGAAGCCAAATTAGCTATTATCGGAGGGAGCGAGGCTTACCGCCTCAATCGGGATAATTTTGGGGAGGAGATAGCCGCTAAAGTTATTTCCACCCCGTTTGGCCGGTCGGCGCCTCTGCATCTTCATCGCCTCACCGATGATCTTACCTTTGGCTTCCTCTCCCGCCACGGAGAAGACGGCTATAGTCTTACCCCCTCCTTTGTCAACTATCGGGCCAACATTTGGGCATTAAAGGAACTGGGTGTTGAGAGAATTATCTCCTGGAGCGGCCCCGGGGCGATATCTGATCAATATCATCCCGGAGACCTGGTTCTCCCCTCAGATATCATTGATTTTACTAAACGCCGCCCCAGTACCTTCTTTGAAGGTCAGGGGTTAGGTTTTATCCGCCAATACCCTGTTTTTTGCCCCCAACTCAAGCTGGCAATCGCAACAGCGCTTACCGATAATAACATCTCATTCCATCGGGACGGCGTCTATATTTGTACCGAAGGGCCGCGACTGGAAACTCCGGCGGAGATTAAATGTTTTCGGCTGATAGGCGCTGATATGGTGGGTATGACCCTGGCGCCGGAGGTATTTTTAGCCCGCGAGCTGGAGATGTGCTATGCCCCAATATGTTATATTACCAATTATGCGGAAGGGATAAAACCCTTAGAGTATCGGAGTGGGGTATTGTTTGAAGGAACTTTGCCGGAGGAGAAAAAGAGTGCGGTGGAGAAGTCGCTGGCTTCTTTG
>QIEW01000242.1 GCA_003230535.1 bacterium | reverse complement strand
TCTCAAACTGCAACTATGCCCATTATAAAGGCTTTCCATGCCTATTTCAATGTTTCTGTTAAGTATTTTTATGATCTTCTCAACAGGCTTTTATAAAGCTGAGTTTAATTATAAATAAAGTATTCTATTCTATCAAGCAGATATTTTACGGGACCAAGATAACAGCAAATGCCGGCAATGGCGAATTTAATTCTTCTCGGATTTATGGGGGCAGGTAAAAGCGTTGTCGGACAACGGCTTGCCCAGCGCTTAGGTTACCGTTTTCTGGATACCGACAAGCGTATTGAAGCAAAAGCAGAGAAAAGTATTTCACAAATCTTTGCCGAATATGGAGAGCTTCACTTCCGGCGGTTGGAGCGTGAATTAGTCGGAAAACTAACGGAGATTAACAACGCCGTGATCGCCACCGGAGGCGGGATGGCGGTGGATCCCGATAACTTACGGCGCCTGAAGACATTGGGGAGACTGGTGTACCTGCGGGCGGCAGCGGAGACGATACTTCCACGCATCCTGAATGGGCATCACCGGCCGCTTCTTTTTCCTACCCATCCCGACCGGCAATTACAAAAAATAAAAGGATTGCTGATCCAGCGGGAACCATACTACAACCAGGCGGATCATATTATAGATACTTCAAATCTTTCAGTTCCGGAAACGGTCGGTGAGGTTCTGAAATGGTGGGAAAACAGGCCGTGAGCTCCTGCGTCAGGAGATAGTTTTACCCAAACTACTAGCAAGATCAATCGCGAACAACTTTCACCTCGCCAGAAATATATTCATTCAATTGACCATCTTCGTCAATCAGAACCCCCCCACTCTCAGACAAGCCCAAATATTTTCCAGTGGCTACCGAGGATTCGTAATTTATGGAGATAATTTTATTTAACAGATAATCAAAATCCGACCACTTATCCCTAAAGTAAAGAAAACCCTCGCCGCTAAACCGCCTTAGGTCCATTTCCATATTCTCTAAGCAGTTGATTAATAGCTCTTCCTTATCATTTTTTACGCCGAGAAGTTCATAGAGGGAGACAAATACAGACTGAAGCTCCTCAGGCGCCCCATTCCGTGGGTCATTAACGTTTATCCCTATCCCAACTAACAGGTAATGCTGTTTCTGATAACCTTGTTCATTTTCGCACAGGATACCACAGATTTTTTTTCCGTCTACCAGAATATCATTCGGCCATTTTAGAGTGACCAGCCGACCGGACAGATAAGCTTGGATAGTTCTTCTGAGAGAAAATCCAACTACCAGTGGAATTGTGGAAAACCGGCAGACCGACAGGCTTGATTTAGCCGGCTTGAAGATTACTGTAAACGCAAGCGAGCCCACCCCTGACCACCAGCTATTGTGCCCCCGCCCGCGGCCTCTGGTCTGGCAATCCGTAATTACCAAACTGGGGACAGGCGCCACACCAGCTCTAATTAACTCTATAGCTTGCTGATTTGTGGAGCCAAGCTGAGGATAATAATAGACTTTCTTAATAAAAGTTTGCTGGAGAATAGCTTTCATCATCTAGAAATCTATTATCCGATTGTGTTGGAGAAAACCCGCTATAAATTTTTATCAGGCAAAGAGTTTATTAGAAGCCAATACAAATTTATCTGCTTTATTCGATTAACGAATTCGCTGAATACTACCGGTTTACTAACATAACTGTTAACCCCGGCTTTATAGGCCGCCGCTATCTCATCCTGATGCAGCGAAGTGCTTAAGATTACTACCGGAATAGCCATTAAATCCGGAGAGCGCTTAATTCTTCGGAGTACCTCCAACCCATCTAATTTAGGCAGTTTTATATCCAGGAGGATCAGATCCGGACGAGGATATAATTTTTTATCCTTATATTGGCTGCCATGATAGAGAAAGTCCAATCCAAAGCCTCCAACCCATCGTTTACTACAAAGATCCGTTTGCCGATCTCATTTTCCTCTAAAACTTCTTTGATCAGCAAGACATGATCCGGATTGTCCTCAACCAACAGGATGTTTACCAGATCCCGCCTCAAAAGAATCCCTCCCTTGTCGCTAGAAACTCAGATATACAATTTTAGAGCGTGTAAATAATTGATGGTTTCGTAAAAAGTCAAAAAGCGCCGATTTTTGTCATTGCGAGCGAAGCGAAGCAATCTCAAATTTCATTACAAATCAATG
>QIEW01000089.1 GCA_003230535.1 bacterium | reverse complement strand
AAACAATTGGTTTATCCTCCGCGCTCTCTGTGTCCTCCGCGGTTAATAATTTATGGTTTTGGTAGATTGTCAATCCTTGCGTAAGGTGAGTAATTAACTCATCACTTTTATAGATGTTTCGGCCTGTCCCCGGGCCGAAACCAAAGCAGGGCGCCGCTGCCCTTAGCGCTTTCGGATTGAGAACCAGCCGAAAGATCCCCCCTGAAGATTCCCCCTGCCCCCTTTATTATCAGGTGTCAGGAGGTAACTCCTGACACCACAGCAAATGGAAATTCCTGTACTATCCAGACCAATGCCGTGAATTTATACCTGACCAGGCATTTATACCCGTTAGCAGTTTTAAGTCAATCTACTGATATATCAATCAGTTTCCCGCAAGATTCCCTATTTAGTAATTTACGCCCGAATTCTACCGCCCTCAACAGGTATTAGGAACCATAGATTAAAGGCAAATAGAGACCTCTTACTCTATCCATTATCTCCCCCCATAGTAGTTGTAGTAAGGATCATTTATTGCCATTTCAGTCAGTTACCTTACCAGTGAATCTATTTTAGGGACTCAGGTGGTATGCAAATTGCAAATTCCATATTGAATGTAACGCCAATTAAAAGTAACACCGATTTATTTAAATTAGCGCACCTTGCGGTGCGGGCTTTTTGTGGTTCCCTCCCCCTTGATGGGGGAGGTTAGGTGGGGGTGATAGGGTAACTCCAAGAGGTTCCCCCTCCCCTTAATCCCCTCCCACCAAGGGAGGGGGGAAAAGGAAATTCCTATACGTTTAAATTATTATCGTGAAAGGGGGTGAACGGAGATTTAGTTAGTTTTGGGATCTCCAAAACTAACGCATTTTAGCACGTCGGGAAAATAGTTTCCCGGCGAAAAAACCCTTAATTATCTTGGAAAGGAGGAATAGGAAATGAGTAAACTAAGAAGAGGTGAAGCAGGTTTCACCCTAATCGAGCTGTTGATCGTGGTGATCATTATTGGTATCTTAGCGGCGGTGGGCGTACCGATCTATTCGAGGTATATTACCAGCGCGAAGTCGGCTGAGGCTCCCAGCATCATGAATTCGTCGATTGAATATGTGAAAAGCTATTCGAGAGCCCATCCTAATACCTGGAGTGACGACGGCTACCTGCTGTTTGCCGATCTCAATGCCGATAATGCTGGTTGGCTACAGGATGTCGTGGGAACCGAAGACTATTACTTCCGCTATGACTACTGCCGCGACGCCGCCACCTGCAACAGTGCAGATTATTCCGGCAATGGTGTTGGTAACACTGGTAACGAAGGAGGCCCAAGGCAGCTTGCCGCATTAGAACCTATCTTACTTGCCGTGGGTAAAGGCGGCGGTTTCGATACCGGTGACTGGCTGGCATATGGTGTTGCTTCCGGTATCTGGAAAAGTGGCGGACTGATGCACGATGTAAGACCAACCGAAGCTGGTAACTAAAAGTAAAGCAAAATTAATCTAAGCTTAAAATAAGCACATCAAAAGGGGGACAGATAAATATAATATCTGCCCCCCTGTTTTTTATTTACTATAGGAAATTATATAAAACCCCCACTTGCTGATATGCTGTAAATATTAAGTTTAGCAACGCAAGGGATTGTTAATGGTTCCGGGCTCATCCGGGAACGCCAAAATAAAATTTGCATTTACCCGCTTACATACTTATTACCTGGTATAATAAAAAGAGGTTGCGAATATAAGGGCTTCCTGTAATACCAAAGCAATCACATTGTTTCGATATAGTTTTTTTTAGCAATGTCTTTAGAGTATCGCCGGCGCTTGGGTGACCTTCTGACTGTTTAAGGACTTTTTATCAATATGTTACACAATATATATTTGAAATTAGCGCACCTGCCGGGCGGGTTTAAATCCCCCCTGCCCCCCTTTACTAAAGGGGGGGGAACCCATTATCTCCAGGGAAAACCCGTTGTCTCCCTCTTTGGAAAGAGAACCCTCTGTTTCCCACTTTGACAAAGGGGGATTAAGGGGGATTTTTTCAGGTGGTGGCAGGTTCAGGAAACTTGCCACTCGTTTAGGCTGTCAGGTCTGAGGACCCGACAGCACATAACAGATGTTTCAGGAGTAGGGCGGTTCAAGCGAAGCGGAACCGCCAATAACATGCGCACTAGGATAGGCGGAACCGGCTTACGCCTTGTTCCGCCCTACTAACAACTTTTTACGAGACTATCAATAGTTGTTCAGGTGCGTTGGTTAGAATAAATAATTAAGCATAATCAGAGGGATATGCTATGGCAGAGGAAACGCCGGAAGGCAGAGAAGATTATCCCGATAATCCAGATTCTTCGGCCCCACCCGATACCGAGACAGAAGCTCAGCTTGATTTAGAGCCGGAGGGCGCCTGGGATCAGGAAGTAGAATCCTTGCCGGAATTATTGTACCGCCAGGAAGTCAAACGTAACTTTCTGAGCAATTACAAATGGGGGTTAGATGTAGGAAGCCATTCCATAAAAGTTGTCGGCCTGGAGAAAACCTGGGGAAAGATCAAATTAGTATTCGCCAGTATCCTGGAGATTTCTCCCCAAAGGGAAATCCCGAAAGGAGAAGAGGAGGAGGTGCGCCTCTCGGCAATTCTAAAAGTGCTTGACGGATTAGATCTGGCTCGAAACGCCATGGTTACCAGCATGGATAGCGCATCCGTCGTTCTGCGCCAGGTATCCTATCCTAACTCGGCGCGTGACAAACTCCTCTCCGCCCTGCGTTGGGAAACCCGGCGCTACCTCCCCTTCCGCCCGGAAGAGGTCATGATAGATGCCCAGATTCTCGACGAGGGCAATTTGGACGGGAAAATGGAGGTCCTGCTCACCGCGGTCCCCAAAGATCTTTATAATGCGCATCTGAGGTTCCTCGAGAAAGCCGGGATAAAACCGGTATTAGTAGATATAGGGTCTCTGGCAACCCTGAACTCCTATTTTGCCGACCGCGAACCAAACCCTGATGAAACATTAATTTTCTTAGACTTAGGAGCCAGCTCCAGCTTTGTTACTATTTTCAGGCCGGCCGGCTCGCTGTTTGCCCTTTCCCTGACAGTCGGGGGCTATAGGATCACCAAGGAGATTAGAAGCCGCGGCGAGTTGAATTATACCAGGGCCGAGTGTATGAAATGTAAATTTGAACGGGGGCAAAGTGTTTCTCATTTTAATAATGAGACCTACTATCCACTGCATGAGGCCCTCCAGAGCAGCTATGAGTTGTTGGCCGATGAAATTCGCCAAACGCTCGTCTATTATAACAAACAGACCGGCATCAACAAGTTTGACCGGATAATCCTCTCCGGAGGCGGAGCGGGTTTGTCCGATTTTACTGACTTCCTGAATCTGAAGCTGGGTATAGAGGCTGAGATTTGTAACCCTTTGGAAGGGATTGAGATAGACCCTCGTTATTTTAATAAAGAGCAACTCTATAAGGTAGCCCCTCAGTTAGCGCTGGCTTTTGGCTTGGCGATAAGGGGAATAGAGAAGTAGCGCCCCAGAGTTAGCCCCAATACGGTTCACTTAAGCCAAATTGGCCTGTAAACGTTAGGAATAATCATTTTGTGTCAATCCCGCGAAAGCGGGAATCCATA
>QIEW01000150.1 GCA_003230535.1 bacterium | reverse complement strand
GTTGAAAAATTTCCCTTAAGCTGCGCTCTGATTCACCGATCCATTTGGAGAGAACCTCAGGGCCGGAGATAATTTCGATATGGGCTCCTGATTCTCCGGCTACAGCGCGTGCCAGGAGTGTTTTTCCGTTACCCGGCGGGCCATGGAGCAAGATGCCCTGGCCGGACACCCAGGCGCTGGAACAGTTCGGGATGCTTGAGCGGCAATTCGGCGTAGTCACGCACCTGCTCCACGGCCTCATTCTGGCCGCAGACATCAACGTAGCGGGCGGCGGGAATATTACGGGAGGGCGACCACCGTGTGGCTGCGGGAGGCACTGGCGCTGCTGATGTGGTGGAGAATTTCAGCAAGGTGGCGTTGCTTTGGTCTTGTGTCTGGTTACTATCGGGTTCCAGGGTTAAGGCAAAGGGGAGGCGCCGAATGTTCTTGGGGAACACCCAGGCCTGCTTTTGGGTTTCGATTTATGAAAAAATGGTATGCCATAGCTGTTTTCTCTGGATTTTCACTCCCGCGTTAAGATATAATCTGAGAGAGAGATCATGATTAAAAAATACAAAATATCAGATGAGTTTGCCATCTCAGAGCGCATCGTGCTTTACCAGGGAGACTGTTTGGATTTGCTTAAGAGCATTCCAGGCGAGTCGATGCAGCTTATTGTAACCTCACCGCCTTATAACATCGGAAAAGAGTATGAAAAAAAGCTGAATCTTCAAACTTACTTGGAGCAGCAGGCAGCAATCATTCGGGAAAGTGTCCGGACACTGTCTCCTTTTGGAAGCATTTGCTGGCAGGTGGGCAATTTCGTTGATAAAGGTTCGATCATTCCTCTTGATACGGTCTTATATCCCATTTTTACCGACCTCGGCTTGAAGATGCGCAACCGAATCATCTGGCATTTTGAGCATGGACTCCACTGCAGCAAGCGTTTCTCAGGCCGATATGAGACGATAATCTGGTTCACAAAGTCGAACAACTATGTCTTCCATCTTGATCCGGTGCGTGTTCCCCAGAAATATCCTGGGAAGAAGCATTTCCGGGGGCCAAAAGCTGGCAAGTATTCCTGTAATCCTCTCGGGAAAAATCCTGGAGATATCTGGGCCATCCCTAACGTCAAAAGCAACCATGTAGAAAAAACCGAACATCCCTGCCAGTTCCCGGTTGAGTTAATTGAGAGATTTGTGCTCTCCATGACCAATGAAGGAGATTGGGTTTTTGATCCTTTCTTGGGAGCAGGCACGGCTATTGTTGCCGCTCTTCGTCATCAGCGGAAAGGTGTGGGAGCGGAAACGTTGGCAAAGTATGTAGACATCGCCCGCGACAGAATTGAAAAAGAGATGGCCGGATATTTAAGAACACGCCCTATGAACAAGCCAATCTATGACCCCAAAGCAGCTGGCAACAGTCTTACTGGCACACCGTGGACAAAGCCTCAAACCACTCCACAGATGGCTTTATTCGATAAAAAGTAAGAAAAGGAAATTCCTGAGTGAAAATCGCTGAAACATACTCCCACTTAAACGGTCTTGAATTCTTACTCGTTCATAAACCAGAGTTATGGGCTGAAATACAGGCTGTAATTGCCGGCGTCGATGCCGAAAAATGTAGAACCAAAGTGTCAAAAGAAAAAACCATGAAGGGAAAAGTCCTTTACAGCCCCATCGACATGAACAACAGTTTTAAGAAACTTTTAAATGGAAACCACTGGGAAGAAAGCCGGGTGAGCTATTGGGTAACAAAGGGTAAGAAACTGATTAGAAAAACTTTAACCCTACCTCCAGATGAGCAAAAGAGGGAAATTAAAGCTGCGGGGGAAGAGCCAATATTTAGTTATAATCAAACCGACTTTGTGAAAAATCGTGTTGCTATTGAAGTACAATTTGGCAAGTACGCATTTGTAGCGTATGACCTTTTTGTTAAACATCTTGCTTTCTATGTCGGTGACCGAATAGATGTCGGGATAGAAATCCT
>QIEW01000186.1 GCA_003230535.1 bacterium | reverse complement strand
CAATGACCGAGTTGCAGGGAGAAATCTGCTGCCACAACTCCCAATCTTAATGCGCCAATCGGCTTATACCTCAACTTTTTGAGAAGTTACGGATAGGTTTTGGCGGCGACTTGGGAGAAAAGATCCTGTTTGCGTTTGGCGGACAGGTGGCGGTATATTTCCTCCCGCTGGATATTCCTGGTAGCGTCCCATTTTCTGAGCAGCGCCTCTATAGCATCCTTATAAAGCTCGGCCCTATTCTGAGGAAAATCAGCCGTCTCCTTAAACGCTATGCACAGCAGGGTCAGCAGCAGCGGAACAGAACCCAGTTCCTTGATGGGTTCATTCTCCTCCAGGAAGAGCTTGTCCATACACCTCTCCGCCTTGGAGGCATCCTTCTCGAACCATTTGCCGACAAATAATTTTATATGATCATCATCAAAGTCGGCCAACTCTATATCAGTAAACCGCGTAAAGTAGTAATTATAGGCAGCAATACGGCAACTGATAATAAACTGGTTATCGCTATATTGGTCAGCAAAATCCCGAATTTGCCGCTGCACCACATCCACCTTCCCTTTGTGCACCTCATCTAAGCCGTCAAATAGGAGCAGGAACTTACCCTGCTCCAGCAGGCGGGTGATAAAGGGTTTAGCGTCAGGGAAACGGCAGATACTAAATTCGTGGGTGATAAAATCCAGTATCTCGTCATGCTTTGATTCAGAAAAATCCTTTAGTCCAATGAACACCGGCAGCCGCTTGTCAGTTGTACCGGCACAGTCGGTTAGCCGGCCCTGAATTGCCTGGAGGGTTAAATATTTCAGGAAGGTGGTTTTGCCCGCCCCGGGTTTGCCTAATAGCATCAGGTATTGGTGGTCACTGACAGCCTTCAATCCATTTACTTTTTCCTGTTTGATTACGCCAAAGCCCCGCCTGTCCTTATCATGCAACTCCTCAATCTTCTCCAGACCAACCCGCCATTGGGCGATAATCTTATGGAGGATATTAACCGAGGTATAGATGTCATCCAGGGGAACGGGGGATGTCATCCCCATAATCTTCATCCAGCCATAGCGGTCAACTATCTTCTCCCCATACTTCCTTGAGGCATTGGTAAAATCATATCCTCTAACCCAGTCCAAAACCTCGCCGGAAACACTCTTTAAAATATCTACGATCAAGCCTTCAGCAAACATATATAGCCTCCGAGGTAGTTGCCCAATTCATTGCGCCCCTATAGTTTGTTGCGCCGGCAACAAAATAGATTAATTTAGTTCCTCTCTTTGGAAAAGGGGCTAGGGGAGATTTTAAAGCCATAATCTGCCAGACGTTCTTTTAAATTCCCCTTAATCCCCCTTTGTCAAAGGGGGAGACAACGGTTCCCTCCTTTACAACGGGTTCCCCCTGGAGACAACGGGGTTCCCCCCTTTAATAAAGGGGGGCAGGGGGGATTTAAACCCGACCGAAGGGCGTTTTGTTCATAACCCGCCTAAGCTTACTTCAGGGCGCCGCTGCCCTTAGCGCTTTCGGCTTGAGAACCAGCCGAAACATCGGACATTTATGTGCTGCCTTGGTTCTCAAACCCGACAGGCTGAATGAGTGGCAGGTTTCCTGAACCTGCCACCACCCAAAAATTACCGAAAACTCCCGATATGGAAGCGACCAGCGGGAGCGTATTTATGATCCCGAATTATTCGGGTTACCTCGTTGGCGTTTAATTTTGGTGATAGTTTTCGTCTGATAAATACATTCTATCATCTTGTTTTTAAATCACCAACAAGGTTTTTTTTGACGGTGGATTTAGGACAGGGCTCTGAGTCAGGGACAGTTTTGAAAATGGCAACCAATAAGCAATTTAGGTTTTAAGTAAATTTTCGTGTTATTCCTGTAACAGCATAAATCGTAACTTCTCAAAAAGTTGAGGGAGAGGAGTTGTATTTTATGGAGAAGTGTATATAATGTGTTAGGTAGATATTTTGAATAATCACGAA
>QIEW01000350.1 GCA_003230535.1 bacterium | reverse complement strand
ACCTATGGATTCCCGCTTTCGCGGGATTGACACAAAATGATTATTCCTAACGTTTACAGGCCAATTTGGCTTAAGTGAACCGTATTGGGGCAGGGGTGGCACTCAGGATGCTTGTGGAGTGGATTTAACGCCAGAGAAGAAATCCGGATTGGTTAAAATTACATGAGCAATATTGTCCGAGTGATCCCCCAGGCGTTCCAGGCGCCGTAACAGTTCAGTATAAATAAGCGCTGCCTCTGGGGCGCACAACCCCATCTGCTGTCTCAATAAATGATGTTTCAAATATTCCCTTCTCACCACGTCTATATTATCCTCAACATCCAATGCCTTCCTGGCCGCCTGGGAGTTCCACTTTTGCCAGGCCTCGTTAATGTAGACATACAACTCCCTGACTATCTGGGACAGGCGACTAACCTCTTTAGCCGCCGCCTCGGAAAACTTTACCTGGTGATTGCTCTTAGACTTAACCAGAACGACCATTTTTTCTATATGGTCACCCGATCTTTCAATATCATCAATAACATGGAAAAAAGCGGATATTTGCGCCGACTCTTCATCGCTCAAGGACTTCTCCGACAATTGTGTCAGATATGAATTGACCTCACGGTGCATCTGATCTACAGTTTTCTCTTTGCTCAGGACCAAGGCAAACAACTTTTCCTTATAATGCTGGTTTAGATTTATCAGGTCTGCAAACATCTCTGAGGTAAGTTTTATCATCCGGGTAATTTCATTATAGGCCTGTTCTAAAGCAATCGAGGGAACGCTGAGAAAGCGTTTGTCCAAGACATTCACCTCTGTATCCAGCGCCACCTCCTCACTTGGGACGATCATCTTGACCAATTTTATGAGCAGGGGAATCGCCGGCATGAGGATTACGGTGGTCACCACATTGAAAATGGTATGGGCATTAGCAATCTGCCGTCCTAAATCACTGGCGGTATGTTGCACCACATTTATAAACGGCGGGATGACAAAGAAAAACATAGCCACGCCGATAATATTAAAAAAGAGATGGACAAAAGCGGTTCTCTTGGCTGACATGGAAGTGCCGATACAAGAGATTAAACCCGTAACGCATGTGCCTATATTAGCTCCCAGAATTAAGGGGACGGCGGCTTCCAGGCCTATTAACCCCTGCATTCCCATAGCCACTACCATACTGGTAGTCAAACTGCTGCTTTGAACTATGCCGGTGAAAACAGCGCCCGCAAGCAGACCGTACAGAGGAACCTTGCCGAATTCAGTTAGCAGACCGATTACCCGGGCATTTTCACGAAGGACCTTCAGTTCCTTAGACATAAGCATCATGCCTAAAAAGATTAACCCTAGTCCAAACAGTATCTTTCCCCAAAACTTAACTCTTTCATTCTTATAAAAATAAAAGGCAAAAAAACCTATTCCGATCATCAATAGAGCATAAGATTTCACTTTAAACGCTATAATCTGCGCCGTGACCGTAGTCCCAATGTTGGTTCCCATAATAATGCTGACGGCATTTTCCAGGCCGATCAATTTAGCATTTACTAAGCCAATCAGAATTACGCTCACTATACTGCTGCTTTGTAAAATGGAAGTGGCGGTAAATCCGGTGACCATCCCCTTAAAAGGGTTGCTGGAAGCATTTTTTAAGATTGATTTTAAGCGGTGGCCGGCTATCTTTTCCAACCCGTCACTCATCTGGAACATGCCGTAGAGAAAGAGAGCAATCCCGCCGATAAAATGAAAAATAATGCCTTTTATGTCCACATTACTCCTGTATTAACGTTAACATATAAGTGGATAGTTTGGTGGTAAGTGTTGTGCCAACCTACTGATAACTAATGCTTATCAGCTCAACATGCACATTAGATTATCTTTCGCTCACCTTTTTTATACTATAGAGCCTCTTGCAAAAGTGCCAGGGCGGTGGCCATGGCCTACCCTATACGGGTAGGCCATGGCCTACCCTATACGGGTAGTGTTGGGGCCACTGCCCCAACATATAGTATGGCTAACTTCTTTAAAATGACTTTTGCAAGAGGCTCTATAGGAAATTATATAAAGCTATTATTGATAATTTACTGTAACTATTAAGATTAGTTGCCACTAACAACTTAATGGTTCCAGGTTCTACCCGGTTTTTTATCTTTCAATTTTGGGAGATCAGATCATACAATAAAAACGGGCAGGATTTATACGTCCGGCAAATCCGGTCAGCGGCTATCTTGGTAATTATAACTAAGCAAAACTAAAAATCAAGGAAAATTTTGGTAATCTCAAGATTAATCACCTCACCCTCAGTAGTAGCTATTGACAAAAATTTGGGGTTTAGCCTAATATAACTCACGTTAATTAGTATAAAACATGAGGGATAACTTGGATCATGCGCAGGGGATATTTAGCGATAACTTCCATAATACTGGTGATGCTATCCGGACCTCCGGCATGGGGGGGGAAGTCCTGTGGGCAAAAAATCTGGCGGGTAGCTCGAGGAGCATACCAGGATCAGCTCTGGGATTTGGCAATCGGAGAGTTTCGGCGATATTTGAACCTATGCCCGCAGGAGAAGCTTGTCCCGGTGGCTCATCTTCTACTCGCTGAATCTCTATATAAAAGAGAAGACCTCAAAGCGGCTATCTCAGAATACCAAGTGTTGACTAAATATTATCCTTCCTTTTCCTCCCTGGATCAGGTGTGGTATCGGTTAGGTGACTGCCACTATCGGTTAGGCCGGCACAGCCGGGCAGCGGAAGCTTTCCAACAGCTAATTTCAAATTTCCCCAAAAGCAGCCAGATAACCGCAGCCTTCTTAGGGGCGGCAGAGTCCTATACCACGTTAGGAAAATACAATCAGGCGGAAAAAGCATACGCCGGATTTCTGGAAGCGGCGCGGCGCCTAAGCATTCCCGGCGAGCCGCCGCTCTTCATGGAGCCGCCTGGGTGTCGCTAAAACTAGGACATAAGACAAAGGCCATCGCTTATCTGGAAGAGTTAACCGCCGCTTACCGCCGCTATCCGGCTCATTCTAAGGCCCTGTTTCAGTTAGGCCGGACATATTACCAGCAAGGCAGCTATGCCAAAGCTACAAAAGTATACTCCGAATATAGGAGGCGCTACCCCAAATATCAGCAGGTTGCCGATGCACTAAGGTTACTGGGCGCTTCCTGGTTGGCTTTAGAACAATACTCCCCAGCCCAGGCCG
>QIEW01000393.1 GCA_003230535.1 bacterium | reverse complement strand
GATATAGATATACTGGTGGTGGTTGATTCCAACGACTGGAGACTTAAAGATAAAATATGCGATATCGCGGTAGATGCTAATATTGAATACGCTTGCAATATATCTCCCGTTATCTACTCCAAAAGCGATCACGAAAAGAATAAATATTTTAGAACCCTTTTTATTCAAGAACTGGAAAAGGAAGGAGTATCAATACGATAGAACAATATCGTAGTGGCCGCTGTTTTGGAAGGTAGTCAAACACTGTGATAAACGAAGAGATACATATTTATGTCCCGAAAAGCACATATAGAGCGTAAGACCAAAGAGACTCAAATCCGCCTGAAGCTGGAGCTGGATGGCGTCGGAGTAACCTCTGTATCCTGCAATCTGCCGTTTTGGGATCATATGCTGACCCTCTTTGCCCAGCATGGTTTGTTTGACCTGGAGCTTGAAGCTGACGGCGACTTGGAGGTAGATTTACACCATACGGTAGAGGATGTCGGTATCGTATTAGGGCAGGCCATAACCAAGGCATTAGGGGAAAAGCGCGGGATCTGCCGTTATGGAAATGTGACTCTGCCGATGGATGAGGCGCTGGTCAATGTAACCTTAGACCTCTGCGGACGCCCGTATCTGGGGTGGCATGACAGCTCCTTTCAGGGGAATAGCTTAAAGAGCGATCAGCTTCCTCAAAAACTAGGTGACAAAATAGTCGGCATCGACCTGGGACTGGTGAGAGAGTTTCTCAAGGCAGCGGCTAACAACAGCGGGATGGCTCTTCATGTTATAATCATAGCCGGAGAAAATCTGCACCACTTGATTGAGGCGATTTTTAAGGCTCTGGGGCGGGCGCTTTCCGTGGCGGTGTCTGCCGAACCAAGGCGGGCGGGCCGGATCCCTTCTACGAAAGGAACATTGTAGTATTAACCATCAGTTATACCCGCGGGGCGGGCTGAAAGATTATCCCGTCCTCATAATTTGGGAGTAAAGAAAAGTTATGCAGCCGGATATTAAGATGATAGAGGAGTTTCATGATTTCTTCCTGAAAGTGGAGGATGAGCTTTACAAGGTAGTTGTTGGTCAAAAAAATGTCATCAGAAATGTTTTGGTGGCGCTGTTTTCCGATGGACATGTCCTGCTGGAAGGCGCGCCGGGGTTAGGCAAGACCTTGCTGGTAAAGTCATTGGGGGAGGTCATGGGGTTAAAATTCCGGCGGATACAGTTTACCCCGGACTTAATGCCCGCCGATGTTATCGGCACCAACCTGGTCACGGATGAGGGTGGAAGCAAAAAGTTTGTGTTCCAGCCGGGTCCGGTGTTTGCAAATATTATCCTGGCTGACGAGATTAACCGGGCTACTCCCAAAACGCAGTCGGCCTTCCTCGAAGCGATGGCCGAGAACCAAGTTACCGTAGCCGGTCATACCTATAAGCTTGATATGCCGTTTTTAGTGCTGGCCACCCAAAACCCCATTGAGATGGAGGGCACTTATCCTTTGCCTGAAGCACAGTTAGATCGGTTCCGGTTTAAACTTAATTTGGGGTATATAGATTTTGAAGGGGAGCGGGAGGTTATCCGCCGGACGACCGGGGGACTTAATTACAAGATAAAACCCGTGCTGGAAGGAGACCATGTTTCCCAGACCATTGAGAACTATAAGTCTTTAGTGCGCGAGGTATTAATTTCCTCTAACGTGGAAGAGTATATAGTACGGCTGCTAATGTCCACCAGGCCCAACAATACGTATCAACTGCCCGGTGGAAAAACCTGCTCATCCCCTGAGTCCACCCAAAAATATGTCGAGTATGGGGCCAGCACCAGAGGCGCCCAGGCGGTGGTGTTGGCGGCTAAAGTTTTGGCGCTCCTGGATGGCCGGGCTAATGTAAGCTTCGACGGCGTTTTCCTGCCTTCCCTAAGGCACCGGCTGATCCTCAATTATGAGGCTGAGGTGGACGGCAAAACTACGGAAGAGATCCTCGAAGAGATCCAAAAGGCAGTAAAAAAGAAGTAAGCAGCCTACAGCCCCATCTCCGGGGAGCAAAAATATGATTGGTGTAACAGTCATGTCCGGCATTACTGAAATAAAAGATGGGTATAAAAAAGATTAGGGAGAAGAAGGAAGATGAAAAGCGACAGACTTTGCGCTGATTGTGGTGGAGAACTACAGGAAAAAACGGTCACTGTGGACCAACATTGGGGCTCCAGGATTGTGGTATTTGAAGATGTTCCCGCTAGGGTTTGTGTTGATTGTCAAGCCATTTGGCTTTCCGGCGAGGTGTTGGAATTAATGGACAAGGCGCTTATTCAAGAGGTAGCCCCTGAGA
>QIEW01000328.1 GCA_003230535.1 bacterium | reverse complement strand
AGATTGTAGATCAACTTTACAATTTTGACCATTCTATCCCCCAAACTGGTGGCCGGATACACTTTGAAATACTTGATCCCCTTTATAACAGTGGTAATGATGATATAAAATAAGATATAGAGAAAAGTGAGAAACATAACCAGTCCCGAAATCCGGTGTATTCTACCGGCCATATACGGACCGCCAAACAACTTGATCAACGGTAACGCCCACGCAGCATTAGGAAACTTGAGCGGCATCCCGCTCATCACCTGAATCATAAATGTAATCATTGTAAGATTATGCTGAATACGCTGGTTGAGCGTAATCCGGTAAAACAGCCTTCCGCCATGATGGGCCTCTGCTGCCATCTTAAGCCCTCCTTTTATTATTAGTGTTTAACCCCATACATTGCTTAATCACAAACACAAACATCAGAATAACCTGCGGAACAGTTCCAGGAACATCCAGATAGACAGTATTAGCGGGAAACCGAAATCCAATATGAAGAATACCTGGGATACCCAGAATGATACCGGAAAGTCCGGATCCTCAAAGTCGGTATGCAGATCCATATCATCCAGACCGCCCGGCTTAGCTTTGGGCCCAGCCGCCAATTCACCGTCATGGCAAAATTCCTGACCGCAGACCTTTCCCCTGTTATCAACATGAACTGAAGATTCAGGATGGGAAGTCTTAAGGATCAGATGCACGCTATGCACCGAATAAGGCTCATAGTAAGCATGGCAGTCCGTGCAGGTGGCCGTCTCCGTCCGACCTAAGGCCAGCGCCCGGTAATGATAGCTCAGCCGATAAGTGTAGACCGCCTTCTGACCCTTCTTTGAGAACCCCCGCCTTTCAGTCATTTCCCGGTTATCATGGCAGGTGGCACACAAATTAGCAATCTCGAGCTTGGAACGGTTAGTCCTTCTCATTAGCCGATGCTCCACATGGAGATAGAACACATTGGCCCATTCCGCCTCCGTGTGGCAACCTTTACATCGAGCCACAACCCGTTCCCTGGGTTTCTCACGGCCTTCCACGTGAGTAGTATAAACCGGGTTAACATGGCAATATTTACATACCGGCTTATCAGGCTCAGGATTGGTTAAATCAGTGGCGTGTACACTCTTCATATAGTTGTTGTAAACTGGTCGGTGAGAAAAATCTGTTCCTGTAGAAGGTTCCGCCTTGTGACACTGAGTTCCGCAATTCACCTTCTTTACCATTACTGGATGAGGAATCTCCGTGATACCTACATGACAGTTCCGACAAGCCACCCGACCGTGCACCGACTTGGCTTGAAGTTCCTCATCAACGAAGAAGAGCCTAAGATTACCTTTAAGATCAATCCTGGCGATGCCTCGATGTCGGTGACACATCAAACAGTTCTCTTCATCCGCTTGCGCCGAAGCGTTTTTGGGTACTACCCCCTCCCAAACTCCCATAAATAACAAAACACCCAAAACCAAATACCACATTCGCTTGCATGAGCCGCCGAGCCCACTACCCTTGTGCATATCTTACCTCCTTCTCCCTGTTGTGGGACATTAGCCACGAAGGTAACCTAACCTAATGACACCTTTTGTAAAGTTACTATTTGAAATTAAACTCAAATTCCGCCCCTGCGCATCGCCGCAATCAATTTATCTAAAATAATGAATTCCACTATAATTCTTTTATTTATAAAAGTCAAGAAAAAATATCTTACAAGACAACCAATATTTAATTTACAGCGATTGACCATTAAACCAATTATATTCAATTACTTCACCTAAAACAGCAGCTTAATTATACCTTAAACTATAGCTTAAAACTATAATTTTACCAATGCAAAAAAAAATCTTCTGTTTGGAACAACTATTTAACAACTCCCGCCTCCAGGTGGAATTTTATATCGTAATAATTTCGTAACTTCTCAAAAAGTTGAGGTAGAGGAGTTGTATTTTATGGAGAAGTGTATATAATGTGTTAGGTAGATATTTTGAATAATCACGAA
>QIEW01000179.1 GCA_003230535.1 bacterium | reverse complement strand
TTTCCAGTTTATCCTGAATATGCTGCCGTAAAGCTGATGTAACTTCTACATGCCGACCGGTAACATTAATCTCCATAATGTTTCCTCCTTTAAAATACTTGCCAGGTTACCTCTGATGGTTAGTAAACTCAGGTTGCCGGCGCTGATTGGATGGGGAAATCCGCATCGCCTCTCGGTATTTGGTGATTGTCCGTCGGGCAATAGAGATGCCTCGTTGCTGCATAATACTTCGTAACTGGATATCAGTCAAGGGAGAAAACCTATCCTCTTCCGCCACCAGCTTTTTGATCATATCCTTGATACGGAGAGAGGAGATGTCGCCGCCGTTGCAACTGGAGAGCCCGCTGTGAAAAAAATATTTAAGCTCAAATATTCCCTGGGGAGTATGAACATATTTACTAGTAGTGACCCGGCTTATAGTTGACTCATGCATAGAAACATCTTGGGCTACATCCTTAAGTGTCAGGGGTTTCAAGTAAGCAATTCCATGATCTAAAAATTTACTCTGGAAGCGTACAATGCTTTCCGTGACCTTGTAGAGCGTGATCTGGCGTTGCTGGATGCTCCTTATGAGCCAGATTGCCGAGCGGAGCTTCTTATCCAGATATTCTTTGGCGTTCTCCGGATTTGAATTTCCTTTACGCAGCAAATTCTTATAGACTTGACTGATTCTCAAGCGCGGCACGCCATCCTCGTTAAGCGTTACTATATAATTATTATCTAATTTATAAACAAATACATCCGGAACCACGTATCTTACTTCACTGGAGGTAAACTGTAAGCCGGGTTTAGGGTTATACGTCGAAATAATTTGCGCTAATTCCAGCACGTTATTCGGTGTAATTCCTAGATCATGGGCGATGGCCTGATATTTTTTCTTCTCCAGATTTTTCAGGTGATGTAAGATTATTTTCCTTAAAAAGGGAGTGTTGCCGCTATTATCTTTAACCTGGATGAGTAAACACTCTTTTAGGTCCCGGGCTCCTATTCCTGAAGGTTCAAATGTTTGAATAATACCTAATGCCCGCTCTACTTCCGACTTCGTATTATCCGCAGATTCGGCAATCTCCTCTGTTGATGCTCGGAGATAACCGTCTTCGTCAATATTTCCAATAATCAGGTTGCCTATTTTTTGCTCTTCAAGCGTAGAGGTTGAAAGCCGTAGTTGCCATAGGAGATGCTCCATTAAAGATGGAGCCTTACTTGTCCTGCTTTCCCAGGATGTTTTTTCTTGTTCTAAGAAAGAGGGGTCTGGTTCTACCACATTATCTGTGAAAAAATCTTCCCAATCCAGATTAGAGGCTAGGTCTGCCATTTTTTCCTCTTCCGCTTCTTCTTTCTCCGATAAAGAAGCCTCGCCCTCGGGAGGTGAACCGTCTTCTTCTGTTTCTGGTGATAGTTCGGAAGTAACTTCTTCCAGCATGGGATTCTGTTCCAATTCCTCCCGCACTGTCTGGACCAGCTCCAGCCTGGAAAGTTGCAGCAGCTTTATGGCCTGCTGTAAGTTCGGAGTGAGCAGGAGCCTTTGAGTTTGCCTGAGCTCTAAATTTAATTTAAGTTCCATTTGCTTAACTATAGTAAATTATGAAAGCTAACGCTGATTAATCTCCTCTGGATATTAATCATACCAGCCATTAATGATTGTAATCCCGCGGCGGTGAGCCGCTTTGTTCGACAATGTTCTCTAATTATATTCAGAGGCGAAACTTTTCTCCTAAATAGAGTTCCTTTACTTTTTCACTGTCCACCAGTTCTTGAGGCGTCCCTGAAATGAGTATCTCTCCTTTATAAATTATATATGACCGATCCGTAATTTCCAGCATCTCCCGTACGCTGTGATCGGTGATCAAAATACCAATACCTTTGGACTTTAATCGATGAATGATATCTTGTATTTCTACCACTGTCTTAGGGTCAATCCCCGAAAACGGCTCATCAAAGAGAATAAAAGAGGGAGAAGCAGCCAAACAGCGGGTAATTTCCA
>QIEW01000299.1 GCA_003230535.1 bacterium | reverse complement strand
TTTTGACCACCAGCTCAGTAACCGGCGGCTGATAGGTTAGCTTTAAAGATTTTTTCTCTCCAGGCAACCAGGTAGTCTCCAGTAGGAGCTCTCGCTTTTTCCGGGTTACCCGGGCATCCCCCTCCACCACCACTTGGTCTGACCGAAGGTTGGCTACTACAAAAGCAAACTGAAACGGAGTTGACGGTTTGACTTCGGGAGGCTCTTCCTCTACTCCAATTTGATCCGGAAAGGTTACTGAAGGAGAAGTCTCCTCTCCAAAGATCATCTGTTCCATTTCCGGAGGTTCAACTATCGGTTGTTCCGTTTCCGGCCAGTCAACCGCCGGCTGTTCTGTGGAGAACTGCTCAAATTCAGGCGGCCCGATCAGGGGCGCCCGGGGTGTATCACTCACATCCAGCGGTTGTTCAAATGTCCAATCTTCTTCAGGTCCGGGTTCTAGGGGACCAACAAGATCAAGCTCTATATCTAAAGGTTCAATTGTGATTTCAGCGGAAAGTCCCACTAACCAAATATAGACTTTTGCCTCTCTGAGAGTAGTATCATCAGGCTCGCTGGATAGCGCCGTAGAAAGTTCAGTCTCATTTTTGCCAAAAATGTCGTCTGCCTGGAAGCCGTTATGTTCGGTTAATTTGGGTCCGCTAAGCTCAAGCTCTTCAGGTTCCTGTGGTTGGGGTTTTTTGAACTTAAGGTGTCTGATAATTCCCCCTTCTACGGAAACCTTAATGTCTCCCAACTCCACCCGGTTTATCCCTCCGGTAGCTTGCCAGCCGACAGCATCTTCTATAGTGGTTCGCTTAGTGACGGCAGGCTTCCCCCAAGCCGCGGCGGGCAAGACTGATAAGCGCCAGGTTATTAATACGGCATAAAGCATCTGTTTTTTCCACCGCTGGCTCATCTTTATTCTTCACCTAATTTATCTTTAATAATTTGTTGTACTTTTTCTTGATCGCGGCGGATTATATCCGGTTCTCCGGCGGGTTTATCAGGCTGCTTTTGGGAAGGCTGTTTAGTGTCTATTCGGATGTTCTGCCGGTTACGTTTGCTCGGAGAAGAACTTAATTGGCTTAAATGTTTTGATATGTTTTTGGGAAAATTAAGGGACTTCATATAAGCCGGCAGATTTTCGGCCAACCAATCGCTTAAAGGTTCTAACTTGCGGACTACCTTGGTATGAGAGATCAGCTTTTCTCCGTTGGGGAAGAACTTGTTGAGGCAAAACAAAATAGATACGACGACAACCCCGCCTTTGAGCAGCCCCACCAGCAGCCCCAGCAGGTTCTCAAGAGGCGTGCTCTTTTTAGAGCGGTTTTTAGCATGGAACAGCTTTCCTGCTAAAATACTAAGGAGTATGGCCGCTGCAAAGATAGTTATAAACCCCAGAATGTTGTTTAACCAGGGAATATTCCATAAATCTTTCAGAAACTGCGGTCCAAAGGAGGAATAGCGGCTGGCCAGAAGAGCGCCTATGCAAAAGAACATTAAAGAGACTAACCCGCGAATAAATGTCCGCGTTATTCCGTATAAAGCATAGGAAATTAATAATACTATAATAAGCACATCCAGCCAGTGCATATTGTTCTAAGTAGCTGTTTTTCTTGCCATATTATTGCCATGAGCTCTACAGTTTTTTTTAACATCAAAGCGCCTTTACTATAAGGCTAACCTTTAGAAAAGTCAAGCAAAAAGCAAAAATAGACGGTGGATTTAGGAATGTTTTATCCCGAATAAGTCGGGATTACAAATATGCTCGGGGTTGGTCGCTTCCATAGCGGTAGTTTTCGATAATTCGTACAAAAATTTTATTTTTTGACCGTTATTTTATAACTGACTGTATTTAAATAACATCATCACTGTTTGCCTTGTATTTATGAATAATCAGGGTTATATATATCATATAGATATGTGAATTAACAGTTGAAAAAGGTGGGCATCCTCCTTTAAGATTGATATAATGTAGTTTATGATAGTAATCAATCAAATCTAAAGGAG
>QIEW01000189.1 GCA_003230535.1 bacterium | reverse complement strand
CCATTCCCAACGTCTCCCCTTCTCTTATCAGGAACTCCAATCCATCCACGGCATGTACTTTGAGCGTCTTGCGGGAGAAGAAATCCGTCGACAGAACAAAGTGTTTTTTAAGGTTCTGCACCTTAATTAATGGTTGAGTTACGTTTTGCATATGCAGTGAATAATTCAGGTTAACAATATCTTTGGTTACAATTCACCAATTTTATAATTTTATGTTCAGCAATAAAAACAAACCAAAAACAGCTACATACCTTTCCCTAGCCTGAGTTCCCTAACTTGATCGTATAGGAAAAAACAAGCAGATATAGCTCCATGTGCTGTCGGGTCCTCAGACCCGACAGTCTGAACGAGTGGCAGGTTTGAGAACCTGCCACCACCTGAACAGCTACATACCTTTCCCTAGCCTGAGTTCCCTAACTTGAAAAACAGCCATTGTGTTTTACCCTTGCCGACAGAGTTCAGTGATGTTCGGAGTAAGATATAGCGGCCGGAGAGGCGCTTTCCCTTTAAGCGAAACACAATTTTGCCTTCCTCCCACTTTTCCGGTTCATATCCGCCCTGGTCCCAGATTTTAACCAGTCCTTTGCCATAGCCTTCTACTATTTCCCCCTCGAAGGAACCATAGCTCAGAGGATGATCCTCGACTTCAATGGCCAGCCGCCGGACGCCTTTTGTCTCAGGAGGCGCCTTGGGGACCGCCCAGGATTTTAAAACCCCCTGCCGCTCTAACCGGAGATCATAATGCAAATGTGAGGCGGCATGCTCATGGACGACAAACTTTAGCTCGGGTTTTTTCTCTGACATATATTTCATCCAATTATTTACTATAACATAATTGTATTATATATTCAATAAGCTCACAAATCCAAAATCCACCGCCTATTTTGAGCGGAGGTATTTTGAGAGCATTTCGGGGCTTTTTAAGGGTTATGGGAGACCCCTTATCCCCAATATCCCCGATTTATTTCTCTGGTGTCAGTTGATCCCGGGTTTAGTGGCCGATTTTAGACATAGTTTTCCTGTAGCTTACGGTTAATACATTGATTTACCTGTTCATCCCGACGCTTTATCCTCCAGGTACTGGCGCTAGACTGGCAATCCTGGCCCTCAGTTCCAGCAGCCAGTCAAAAGCGGGATGATACTTGCCCAGGCGGATAATCAGCCGCCGGGAGCGTTCCATCACCCGGGCCGGCAAGTTGATCAAGGCAAACCGGATGGCCTTTAGACGCTTAGTTACCCAACTCTTTCCCAACACCAGCTTCTTCATGGCCTGGTTCAGATTCATGGCCAGGATCATACACCACCAGAGTCCGTGACTCCAGGCGGCGTTGGCTCCGAATTTTCCCGATGGGAATTTTCCGCCAGCCAGGTCCCCTTTCATTACGCTGTGGGCCTCCTCGCTCTTGCCGCGCTGCCAGCGGATCACCTCCCCGCCGTCCCAGTTCAGGTTGGTTACCGTACCAAACACCTTGTAATTGCATTGGCCCATCTTTATGGTCTGGAAAGGCAGTTCCAGTTACTTCTCCATCCCGGGCAGAGTAAGCTGAGGTATCGCTTCCCGGATGGCCAGATACCGGTATTCCAGCCCCTTTTTGTGAGCAATGGCACTGGGTACAAAACATACCTCCGCCCGCTCCTGACAGGTGTTTATCCACTCCTCCCTGATCTTCTTTCTGATCGGCTTCCAGTCACCCTCCGCTGCTTCGGCTGCCGCAGACTTGAACGCCGGGGTCACATCCACCCCAATATCTATCCTGCCAAACCGTTTATTCCTGCCCTCCCCGCAATAGCGCAGCAGCTTATGCTCATAACCGGCGGTATCCACCCGCAGCCGCACCTGTTGATACCCCGCCGGGACATTGGGTCCCTGACCCTGGGGTCCCTGACGGTGGGGGTCCGGTGACCCTGCTCTCCAACTCGGACTCCCCACATGCTCCCGGATGGATTGCCTTAACCCCATCACCTGTCCCAAATCCAAATATACCGGCAATCCTCCTGACGCGGTCATGCCGGTCTCAGTTTTTTCCTGCTCATACCGGAAAGATAATGCGCCTTGTGCCATAATCTTTTTACCCCGAATTATTCGGGTTACCTCGTTGGCGTTTAATTTTGGCGATAGTTTTTCCCTGATAAATACATTCTATCATATTGTATTTAAATCACCAACAAGGTTCTTTTATTTTTTTGACGGTGGATTTAGGTAGCGGCTATTTAGTGAAATATTCTTGACCCTTTGCCTTGCTTATGCTAATTTAACTGTGGGAATTAAGCTGGAGAATTGCCCGGCCAAA
>QIEW01000331.1 GCA_003230535.1 bacterium | reverse complement strand
CAGGGCTGAGCCGGCAACGGCGGCAACAATGATCTTCTTGTTTTTTTTCATCGGTTATTCCTCTTCGCTTTCTTGGTTTTTTCCGACACTATCCAGTCCTGCGCCGATCAAACGTTCCACATCGGCTACCGCCTGATGGTAGGCTAACATCGCCTCGATAGAGTGCCCTTTGGTCTCGAACAGGGTTCTTTGTGCATCCAGAACGTCAAGGTAGCCGAATTTTCCGTACCGATACCCTTCACTGGCGGCGTCAAAGGCGCTTTGGGCGGCTGGCAAAACGTCGCTTTTCAATGCCGTGGCCTCCATATAAAAAAAGGAGAGATCCTGATAGGCTTTAACGAAGGCGGTCCTGGCCCGGACTTCAGCGTCTCGGCGCCATTTTACGGCCTGCACCTGTTTGTAGTGCGCCTCCAGGACGCCTCCCTGATTACGATCGAAAAGCGGCAATGGGATGGAAATACCCACGGCAAAACCGCTTTCAGACGATTCCTCGAACCTTTGCATCCCGGCGCTCACCGTCGGATCGGGAAATACCATTGCCTTCTCCAACTCCAGAGCTGCCCCACGCAGTTCTATCTCGGTGATCCAGCGGACAATATCAGGGTTTTGTGATACAAGACCGGCCAACTGATCGGCGGATGGAATAGGTTTTATGGTATCGAGCCGCCCTTCCACTTTCTCAAAAGCGGGTGAAGTGCTGTTCCAGGCGGCCGCCAGACGATTTCTGGCGGCTTTCAGATTGCGCTTGGCCCCCCCCAGTTGGATCCTGCCGGTCGATAGGACAACTTCGGCTTTTGTCTGTTGCAGGGGAGAAACCTTGCCGGCTTTTACCCGTTTGCTTACCGTGTCGAGAACCTGCTCGGACAAATGAACCAACTCATCTGACAGAGCCAGTTGTTCTTGGGCGGCCAGAACAGCCACAAAAGCCTTGGTGGTCTCTGTAAGGACATCGAGCCGTTTTATTTCATAATCCCAACCGGCCAGATCCCTTTCCAAACTCGCCGTTTTCACCCTTTTGGATATTTTTCCGGCTAAGGGAATTAGCTGTGAAAGCATAATAGTTGTCTGGGCGCCGTCAAATGCCGTGTATTGATTGGTCCCGCCGAATTGTTCGAGTTCGGCTTCCAACTCCGGGTTGGGAAGAAGACCGGCCTGTAAGGTTCTGGCTTCTCCGGCGCGTATTTCCCAGGAGAAGGCCGCCAACCCCGGATTTTTTAGTAGAGCCTGAGCCAAAGTCTGGCGCAGAGTAATCACACCTGTCGGTTCCTTAATCCCGGTTGATTCACCATCAACCTGAGAAGGATCGCGAGGAGGGCGGTAGGTTTTGATATCCTGTCCCAAGGGACGCGCTTTCCGCCACGCCGCGTCGAGGTCGCGATGGGAGCCGCAGCCAGTGAACGTAACCAATAGCGTAAAAAGTAAAAATAATGATAGATTATTTGCCAAATTGAAAATCCTCCGAAGACTGTCTCATAAGAATGTTCCTGCGATGTATATTGGGCGGGCAGAAGAAAGCACAGGAGCCCCGCTCCAACCCTAAAGAGAGGTTACTATGATGTCTTTTATAGGGAATTTAGATCAAAAGGATGGTGGTGCGTAGAAAGATGGGTGTTAAGTTGGTTTTGAGAGACGATAGCGGCAGAATACCGTCAGCGGTGAACTCCGAAAACATGGAAACAGCGCCAGCGAAGCTAGGAAGGTCCAACAAACGCGCTTGCGGAGAAGTGTCTTGGGTGGGTACAAATTGTCGGTCGGGATTGTTCGCCGAAAATGGAAGATCAACACAGGGACCACAATAGTTAGCGGCTAATGCCAAGGAGACTTTCATGGTAGAAGATGAATTTATGCGATGGGAACCATCCGGTGATTGATCGCAGCAATAATCTGATGCTGCTTCTATAGCAATGTGCCCGTCCGTTCCAAAACATACAACGGCAGATAGGCCGACAAGCTAACCCATGCCGTAAATGCTCGTATGTTGGACAACATTAAATCTCTGCCTTTATAGTTTATGAACAATTCCTAACAATTCCTAACCATGTCGACATTTTATCAATAGCGGTTGCTTATGTCAATATCAATTTCGACACAGACACGTAAAAGTCGGTTCAATTTATAAAGAATTCCATCAGTCTGGCAAAGCAGGGTTAATTTTGCTGCTTTCGTAAAAAGTCGATGAAGATGGGAAAACTATCTATATGTAGTTAGCTATACTTTAAAAGCTCACAAGATGTGATTTATTAAAAGTTTGGAACTTGAGAGTTAATATGGAATCGAGTTCCTTTTTATGGGTAGAATGGGTCTGTCTCAAGCAATCGGTGATGGCTTTTTTAAAGATGGAGAAGTCCGCATAGTACTTTGAGTAAAGGCATTGTTTTTTAACAAACTTCCACAATCGTTCGATGAGGTTAAGATTGGGGGAATAGGATGGCAAACAGAGTAATTCGATATCGAGCGCCTTCGCCAGATCCTGGACAACAGCGCATTTTTGGTAGCGGGCATTGTCGAGTACAAAAGTAATTGGTATTGTCAAATTCAGTCGGGCGACCTTCCACAGCAGGTCACAAACCGATTGAGCTATTGTATATAGGTATCATTCGTCACCGTAATCAGTTCATGGGTGACGGGGCATTTAAAGCCCCCGGCACATTAAAGCGTTTTCTTCCGCCGGGAGCCTTGATGAATCAACCGGGTAAACGACCACAGATAGCCTGAAAAGGGGGCTAACACAAAATGGGCGGCATCGATAAAAAAGACGGCTTTTTCCCCCGCCTTGGCTTCACTCAAACGAGGCTCCAGCAGTTTTTTTTAAAGGATTCCTGTTTTTCCATATCCCCCTTAGCCCCAATACGGTTCACTTAAGCTAATATTTATGCTATACTACTGTTATCACAATAAAACAGTGGAGGATCGTAAATATGGCTCGAACAAGTG
>QIEW01000109.1 GCA_003230535.1 bacterium | reverse complement strand
ATAATTTCAGGGAACTGCAATTGAGTCCCTACGATAATGAAACATATTAATCTCCTTCCTCCGGAACTGAAAGCTAAACTCCCCAAACACGCCTCCCCTGCCAAAAAGGTAGGGATGGGATTTATGATTACCGCCATTGTTTTATTATTGATGGTAGTCGGGATTATTAAGTTTGCGGAGCATAGTTACTGGCAAAAACTAAATAAAGCTGTTCAGGAGCCATCACACAAAGAAGTCCTGGATAAACCTGAACATTCCTATAAAACTTTATCTCCGGATTTTAACCCGCCGGAAATTGAATCTTCTCTCCAGGATAAGATAGAAGCTGCAAAGCCGGAACCGGCCAGCGAGGGGGAGCCGGGTCATCATCCCCAGCCGGAGGGTTATACATTACGGATGGGGGTATTTGAGAGCGGAGAACAGGCGCGTCAACTGGAGGAAGACTTAATTAATCTGGATCTTCAGCCTTCTCAGGAAGAAAGTTCTTTCTCCAGAAACACTTTCACTGTCTGTGTAGGTCATTTTCCTTCCTCGGAAGAGGCCCAACTTGTAGTTGAGGAGATGAAGAACCATAAAATAGAGGCTAAAGCAAAGACCCTCTCATTAACAGAATATACGGTAGAAGTGAATGAAAACAGGAGCTTGCCTGAGGCGCAAGCAGCCGTGGCCAAGTTACAACAACTAGGCTATTCCGGCTGGATTAAAGAAGAGACAGATATCGTCAACCTCTACCTAGTAAAAATAGGTCCTTACTCTACTTATCGTGATGCCAAAGAAAAAGAATTGGAAATGGTTCAACAGGGGTACAAAGTAATGTCTATTGACATAAAAAAGTAAGTTGTGATGGATAAAAGGGGAGGAGTGGTGGCGGGTAATTTAATTGTAATCGAGGGGTTATGGGTCGTTAATTTACTGATTACCTTACACAATTCTGGATAATATGGGAGTTAAAAGATGACTAAGGTAGAAATCGCGAATGAAGTATGCAGGCGTCATGGAAACATCACTAAATCCGAGGCACAACTGGCCGTGGACAAGATTTTTAATATAATCAAGGAAGAGCTTATTAACGAAAATGAAGTAGAGATAAGAAGCTTCGGAAGCTTTAAAATCCATCGCCGGGCAACCAGGAAAGGCAGGAACCTGAAAACGGGTGAAATTGTGCCTATCCCCCCCAGAACTGTGACCACATTTAGACCCTGCCAGAGTCTGAAACAGAGAATAAACTTCTAAAACTTTCCCGAATGAGCATTCAGAGGAAAATCTCAGGGTTTCTTGTTCTATATAAAGATAGATACTTATAAAAGTGATTTCGAGGCTAAGTCTTCCCTAGACAGTAACCAGCTAGTATCGTGTCAATCGTAAATTGGCGGATTTCATTTCCCCCTCACCTCAGTCCTCTCCCCCAGGGGCGAGGAAGCTTAGGAATCCCTTCTCCCCTGGGGGGAGAAGGTTAGGATGAGGGGGTAAATCAGGCAACATATTAGAGTTGACGCGACACTAGGCAGGTTGTCCACTTTCAGAGTTTGTGATGTCTGAACTTATTACTCTTCCTGATAAGCTATTTTTCAAAATTGGAGAGATAAGTCAGCTTACGGGAGTTAAACCTCATATCCTGAGGTATTGGGAACAAGAATTCAAATTCCTGCGCCCTCAGAAAAACAAAAACGGACAGCGCATATATCAGAAGCAGGAAGTAGAACTTATCCTATGTTTAAAAGAGCTTTTATACGAAAAAGGCTATACTATTGCCGGCGCCAGACAACTGCTGGAACAGAAGAGGGAAACCGGCCAAGGAGGCGGAAAAGATAAAAGCTTAAGTAAATTCCTCAAGTGGCAAAAACAGGAACTGCAAAGCCTGCTTAAGCTATTGGAGAGACAGAACCATAAGGATCAGTCATAAAATTATCTTCTCAGGATATCTCTATAATCAGGTCGGGGCGTGGCGCAGCCTGGTAGCGCACTGGCATGGGGGGCCAGGGGTCAGCGGTTCGAATCCGCTCGCCCCGACCATTCTCCTGTTTTTGCTTCTATTTTATCTTTACAGCGATTTCCCCTTGACAAGTAAATTGGTTATAGGTTATAATTGCTCGAAAGTTAAGTGAATTTTGGTAAATATTATAAAGAAAAGCGGCAAAAGGACTAGAGAAAGTAATCTTTAGCAGTTATTTTTCTGGTGGCGATAGGGGAGGGGAAACACTGGTTCCCATTCCGAACACCAAAGTTAAGCCCTCCACCGCCGATGGTACTGCCTGGGTAGC
>QIEW01000008.1 GCA_003230535.1 bacterium | reverse complement strand
TTACGAAAAGCTTTCTGACACCTTTCTCTCCCTAATATACATCGTAGCTTCATATATGATTACCAGGGAATTCGTCAACACGACCTAGTAAGACACACCGCCCGATTAATAAATTGTTTTTGATTAAAATTCCTTAGACTATTCTACTGCCTGGCAGTCATACCGGCCTACTTTTTAGTATAGGTTTATTCATGTTTAAAAGTCTCTCCTTTTTTATCTCCACCGGCGGGGAACTTCTCTACAACTTCCTCTATCTGGTAGGCTGCCTGCTGGTACTTACTATGCTCTCCTCCGAGTGGCAGCGCACCCATGAAAAAGAATACCTTTATCTGGTCAATGCTTTTGCGATAATGTTCGTTAATCTGATCTATACCAACATTTCCTTGGCCCATGAAGTTTTCTTGGGGATTATCCGTTCCAACTTCTGGTTTCCGATCATCAATTGGAACCTGGAAACCATCACCTTAATTTTTATAACCTGGGCGTTTTTATATCCGATAGTAGGAGAGAAGATCTGGTTAAAGAAATATCTTACCTACAACATTCTTATTCTGTTATTTAGTTTTTCAATCATTACCCCGATTTGGCTGAACAACTATTTTCTGGTACAGGATTTCCGGCATTTCTGGGCAGGTTATTACTATAACCTGTGGGAGATGGGACTCTTAACCCTAACCATATCCTATCTTCATGTCCGGCATTCTGATTATCCTAATCCAATAATTCGATTCTTCTTGGGAGTACTATTATTTCGTCAGTTTCTCAATCTGTCATTGCAGCTCAGTCCATACCAGGAAGCGAATTACTATGTGCTTCATTTGGAACGGGGATTACCCCTCATCGCCTCATTCTCTCTGGTAATCAGTATCTATAAAGATATCGTTTCCTCGCTGGTTTCAGCCAATAACCAGCTACAGTTGGTTCAGAAAGAACTGTCCCTGTCTCATCAAAAGCTGGAGTATAAAGTGGAGGAACGGACCAGAGAGCTTTTGGATAAAAACATAGAGCTCCTGCGTTTCAAAGAGCTGCACGAAAATGTGTTGGCCAGTCTTACCAACGGCATCCTGGTGTTGGATAATCATTTCCGGATAATCGCCGCCAATCTGGCCACAGAGCATCATCTGGGGCTTCCGGTTTCCTCGCTGCTGGGCCAAACCTATCGCCGGCTGCTTCCTGCCGGAGAAGAATGGAATTGGGAGGAAATTTTCCGGGAAATCATCTCTACCGGTCGGGATATCAGGATTAAACTGGTACATTACCTCTTACCCCATCTACCTGAAGAAGTAGTGATAAACATCCAGGGACAACCACTTAAGGACAAAGAAGAACAGAACATCGGCCTTATACTGACCCTGGAATTTATTACTGAGCAGGTAAAATTAAAGGAACGCATCAAACGTTCAGAACGCCTGGCCTATCTGGGACAGATTGCCGCCGGAATGGCCCATGAGATCCGGAACCCGCTAAATTCCATCTCTATCAATCTCCAACTGCTAACACGCTCCTTCCGCTCATCCAACAAAAACAGGCTCAATCCTATTGAAACCCTGGGAATTATTGGTGACGAGGTGGGGCGGCTGGAGGGTATCGTACATGAATTTATCCAGTATGCCCGACCTCCTAGAATGCACCTCCGGCCTCAGTCCCTGAACCGTATCTTAGAACAGACCATCGGGGTTTTGGCGCCTCAAATAGCTATGACCAAAATTCGTCTCTCTAAAAAATTTGACCCCCAAATTCCTCCCCTGCTTCTTGATATGGATCAGCTAAAACAGGTATTTTTAAATATAGGTCTCAATTCTATCCAGGTAATGCCTAATGGAGGGGAGTTGCATTTTACCAGCCGGCTTTGCTTTGATAATGGAAGTCCCGCCTGGGCCCAAGTGTCGATCACCGATACCGGCCATGGGATCCCTCTGGAGAAGCAGGGGAGGGTGTTTGAACCATTTTATAGCAGCAAGGAAAACGGCCTGGGGTTGGGCCTGGCTATTGCTCATCGTATAGTAGAGGAGCATCGCGGCCAAAT
>QIEW01000003.1 GCA_003230535.1 bacterium | reverse complement strand
CTAAACATATATGGCTAATCACAGTAAGCCGTTGTATATAGCCATTATTTGGCATATGCACCAACCCTACTATAAGGATAGGGTAGAGGGGAAGTATATCCTGCCATGGGTGCGGTTGCATGGAATCAAGGACTACTATGACATGGTGCATATTCTGGAGGAGTTTCCAGGAGTGCACCAGACTTTCAATCTAGTCCCCTCACTTATTACTCAGCTTCAGGAGTACGCGGAAGCAGATGATTTTACACAATTTAAGGAAAGCTACCTCGAACTAACGGTAAAGGCTGCCTCAGAACTCACTCCGGAAGAGCAGAAGCTAATTCTCCATAATTTTTTCATGGCTAACTGGGAAACCATGATTTTGCCTTATCCGCGTTATGCTCAATTACTTTCTAAGCGGGGAAAGCACATCTCGCTTTCAGAGTTAGATAAGACTCGTAGATATTTTTCTGCTCAGGAATATTTAGATCTTCAGGTGTGGTTCAATCTAACCTGGTTCGATCCCAGTTTCAAGGAAGGCAACCCACAGCTTCAAGCGCTTATTACTAAAGGAAAAAACTTTACCGAGGAGGATAAACGCCGGGTTATCAACATCCAGCAGAAGGTGCTCCGCCTCATCCTCCCTGAATACCGGCGGATGCAGGATAAGGGGCAGATTGAGATATCGCTCTCTCCCTATTATCATCCGATTCTGCCGCTGTTGTGCGATTCTGAGTCGGCTCGGCAGGCCCTCCCGGATATTTCACTGCCCAAGGAGCGCTTTGTTCACCCTGAAGATGCCGCCGCCCAAATCAGGAAGGGAGTGGAGCTCTACCGGGAAGTATTCGGCCGGGCGCCCAGGGGGATGTGGCCTTCGGAAGGCTCGGTATCGGAGCAGATGGCGCCATTGGCGGCCGAATTTGGACTGCAATGGATGGCTACCGATGAGCAGATTCTGGCCAGGTCGCTCTCCTTTACCCTGGAGCGGGATTACGGCGGCCACCTTAAAAATCCGCAGGTATTATATCAGCCCTATTGGTTTCCTACCAATGAAGGGTCACGGACCAAAGGACAGGGGGTAACCATCCTTTTCCGTGACAGGGTCATCTCAGATCAGATAGGTTTCGTCTATTCGCACATGAAGGCCAAAGATGCGGCGGCTGATTTTTTAAGCCGGCTATCTTATGTGCAGCGGGAGCTGGCTTCCCTTCCCGGAGATCATCTATTAACGGTAGTGTTGGATGGGGAAAATGCCTGGGAATACTTCCCTAATGATGGCCAGGATTTCCTGCGGGAGCTTTATGGGGCGCTGGAGGCCAGCCCGGACATTGTGCCTGTCACCGTATCAGAGTACCTGGCGGAGCGCCCCCCACAGAAGGAGTTACCGAAATTATTTGCCGGCTCCTGGATCTATCATAACTTCCGAATCTGGATTGGCCACGAGGAGGATAATTTAGCTTGGGACCAACTCTCAGCTACCCGTCAGGCCCTGGTTACTTACCAGGAGCAACACCCTCAAGCAGACCCCCAACTGCTCCTGCGCGCTTGGGAGGAGATTTACACCGCCGAGGGTAGCGATTGGTTCTGGTGGTATGGGGATGAGTTTACTACTGCCCAGGACAAGGAATTTGATAATCTGTTTAGAGGACACCTGATATCGGTATATCAGCTTTTGGGGCTGGAGGCGCCTATGCAGCTTTATATTTCCAATCTATTGGAAAATCGCCGGGTTTTGCCGTCAGTTAATCCCAGGGGCCTGATAAATCCCACTATTGATGGACAAGTAACTGATTACTATGAATGGTTAACGGCTGGGTTGCTGGATACCGACAAGCAGGGAGGGAGCGCCTCCCCGGCAGCCAGTTTTATTAAGCAAATCTATTATGGGTTTAACCTGGAGTATTTGTTCTTTAGATTAGATTTTACTAACTCTACACCCGACTTTTTAAGAGATATTCTTTTGCAGTTCAACTTTCTTTATCCCAGGGTATTCAAGTTGGAATTAAAACTTACCAGCGTAAGAGGAGGACTTATCCCTAAGCTTTATTCTAAACAAGGGACTATCTGGC
>QIEW01000264.1 GCA_003230535.1 bacterium | reverse complement strand
CCTTTCCCTTCATCCAGCTCAGCGGAGATGCGGGAGTAGGAGCTGAAGGTGGAGACAATGAGGAAACTCTTCGGATTAGCAAGCTCGATGATTTAACCGAGGTCTATATCTGCACAATTAATTTTACTGATGCTTCTCGAAACCGCAATACTACTTTCAGCAATTACGACGGTCATATCCTTGTCATAGATGACAAAGGAGAATCTATAGCGGTTCCCCTAAATTCCACTGAGTCCGGCACAGTAGCTATTATCGCCCGAATCGATAACAGCAGTTTTATCGGCGCAAGGCTTATCAATGAAAACCGCGTGATAGATATGTCTACGTTTGCAAACCTCCTAAGATTGGGTTCTAAAGTGGTTCTGAAGAAAAAAGGAGACAAGGCTCCCATTCCGGTGAAGAATTTGCAGGCAACTCTTTTGTGGACCGCACCGGTAGATTTGGACTTGCACGCTTTTTACATGATTAAACCGTCAACCTCTGAAGCGGGCGGCGGAGGCGGTTTCTTCGGTAAATTACTGGGCGGCGGCAGTGGATCTTCTAAAGAAGGGCATGTTTATTTTAGGGATAGGGGGAAGAAGGGTTCTTTTCCTTGGATATACCTTGATCAAGACGCTGGAATTGGCGATGTCGGCGGGGAAAACGAAGAGAACCTCTATTTTAGTGACTTAGAGAAGATGGAGCATATCCTCATCGTGGCCAACAGCCAGCTACGACGGTAAGGTTACTCTGAAAGCTGGCGGTCGGAGCTTTGAAGTTCCCCTTACCGCGACAACCGGTGGAAGTTACTGCATCATAGCTCACATCGACAACTCTGGACCATCCGGCCCCTTATTGGTGAACGTGAACAAAGTCCAGGCGAACACTCCCACTCCCACATCTTTTCTCCAATCCAGATAAATGATTGGGTGAGAGTGTTTACCTAAAGATAGATAGAAATACATTTATGATGGTCTCGTAAAAAGTTGTCATTCCCGCGAAAGTGGGGAATCCGTCCTGATTCTAACTGTCTGAAAATGCTGGATTTCAGTTTGCACGGGAATGACAAGAAGGTTGTATTAATTAATCTATCTATATGTGAACACTCTCAAATCATTAACTATAGAGCCTCTTGCGAAAGTGCCTGGGCAGTGCCCCAATATATGTATGGCTAACTTTTTCAAAATGACTTTTGCAAGAAGCTCTATGTTATTTAAGAAAATTTGCCCAACCCCTCCCAATAGATAATTAAGAACTTATCCGTAAATAACAAAAGCTGTCATTCCTGTGAAAACTGGAATCCACAACTTCTTGTATTTTCTGGATTACTGTTTCAGCAAGGAATGACACCAACGATTGGAAAATTTTATTTGCGGATATATTCTGCCGGATTATTCATAAATCCACGATAAACATTAATGATGTCATATGAATACAGCTAGTTACAAAATAACTGTCAAAAAACAAAAATTTCACACAAATCACCGAGAACTCCCGCTATGGAAGCAACCAACGGGAGCGTCTTATAAGTTCCGAATTATTCGGGTTCTAAGGCAAAAGGAGAGTTAAATGTTGGTATTCGGATTTGGACTATTTGTTATGGCCGCATCATGTTATTTGCTTTTTATAACATCAGAACCTCTTGAAGAGGTAGGCGGGCGGCTTGGCAAGTTATTACATTTACCTGAAGATGTCATTGCCTCGACATTCCAGGCGCTTGCAACCTCTGGTCCGGAAATTGTTATGGCCATCCTTGCCGCTACGCCTTTTGTAGCCAACGAGGTATGGAGAACCCTTCAAATGGGGGAAAAGGCCTGTTCGGGTTGTCTTAACATGTGTTTTTCCGCTATGGACAATTTGATTGGGATCGGATGTGTCGGCATGATTTTCATGATATACAAGAAAACAGTAGATCGCGATGAGGTTATTGTAGTGGAGCCAAGCGTCATGATTGGTTTAGGTTTCTATATTATTTCTTCTCTTGCCCTTTCTCTTTTCATTACAATCAGCTTACATACTAATATTCTTCCAGATGGGCGAGAAATATTAGTTAGTACTATCACTGAGGTGCAGGCTTGGGGACTAATGATTATCGGGATCTGCTTTATTATTTCCCAATTCTTCATTCCTAATCTGATTTCCAATTGGCAGGCAAGTCGAGCAGAAGCCGCCGCGGATCCTCCGGATGCAGAGGGTGATGAAGATGCTGAAGGCGAAGATCCGCCCCTCCCGACTTCCTTTGGAGGTTGGCTGCGCGATCTAGTGAGTCATGGGTTTTTATATGCTTTTCTGGTTTTCGGACTTATAATTTTCGTACGCGAATGCCTTGCGGCCACATTCAACATGGCAATGGTTGGCATAGTCTCTGTGGGAGGCATACTAATTATGTTTACTTCCTATGTCAGCAGCTTCCCGGAATTTATGATGACATACCGCTATGCGGTTGCAAATAAAAAAAGCGCGCTTCTAGGGATGTTATTTGGCTCCAATGTAATCGATTTGGCATTTGCCGGGTTTCGGTCTATTTGGTTACATGAGCCGATGGATGTATATACCACCGGCAGATTCCAACAACTTTTTCCAATATATATTTGGTGCTTGCCTATATTTGCAGTAGCGGCCCTGATTGCTCTTTGGACTGGAAAATTTAAATATAAACACGCTTATCCCCTGGTAGTATTTTTATATATATTGTGTCAGGTTTTATACTTTTATGAGAATGCTTTTGTTCAAAGTTGATGTGTGTTGCTGTTGGAGGAGGAGAATATTTAACCACCTGCTCTGGTTCCATGTTGTTAATCCTCTGTTTGGACGTGAATTGCAGTGGTAAATTATTAGTAACTTCTCGATAAGTCCGTGCAATTAACTAAAGCCAGAGGCTTTTTGATAGATTAAATCTGCGAGCAGAGGAATTTTGATTGCTCAATGATATTCGATCCCCGAGATAATCCCAAAAAGAGATTCCCATCTTTTGGCAAGTTTTTTCAGACTGGCAAATGTATCCCGACACCGCCGTCATTCATCGCTACGAGTAGATTTGCAAACCGAACAGCGCAGTTTCCCGGCCTCCTGTCCAATGGCGAACGCCACTTCTCCACCAACATATTCTATCCGCAAATACTGGTACCTTCGAAGACCGAACCCATGATATAAAAAACTCGTGAACATCTGTTTGCCTCCTCTGTTTGAAGTTCCTTGTCAACTGCTTCCAGAACTTC
Source organism: bacterium (assembly GCA_003230535.1). Lineage (GTDB taxonomy): Bacteria > SZUA-182 > SZUA-182 > SZUA-191 > SZUA-191 > SZUA-191. The sequence continues at coordinate 150 of QIEW01000264.1, read as the reverse complement.
AAACCCGATTGCCATAGCAAAAACAGATGCGCCTTATACCGGCGTCTGGTTTATTATCCCCGGAGGGGGGATTAGCGCTTATCTTTCTTAACTTTCTTATCTTTATATTGATGCTTGGGCACCCCATGTTTATCGAGTTTAATCCCTTTC
>QIEW01000291.1 GCA_003230535.1 bacterium | reverse complement strand
CCTTCCTCTACAATCCGCCCCCGACCATAACCGTCCTCTGAGGTTGAGAATACCGCCAATCCCATGAGTCCCCCAGGAACAAGCGCCTCCGAAAACCGACGGGCAATTTGAGCTCGGTCGGCTCCCGAGAAGAGATGCAATGTATTATAACAGATCAGAGCCTGAAAGGTATGGGGTTTAAAACTCCAGGCCGTCAAATCCGCCCTCACAAAATTGATCGGCCATGACTTGCTTGCCGCCCAATTCCCAGCCCGCTGCAAGGCTCGCCAAGTCAGATCCACACCTACCGGCCTCAAGCCCAAACCAGTTAGGAACATGCAATCCCTACCGTAACCACAGCCGACATCCAACACTCGCCCAAGACCCAATCCGGCGGCTTTGCTCCCTATCTCCCGAGCTGCCACACTAGGCTCCCGACCCCACTCCCATTCCTCCCTGGCAAATCTCTCTTCCCAAAACTCCATGGGGCTCAGCGACATTGTTATTATCTTCCCTTTCGCTAATTACTGTACACCTAATCCAGATTATCCGAGGAACAAATATAGTGTTTAGCTTTTATAAATAATTTGGTTTATATCTTTATAGGATACATAAATAAGATACCAAGTTGCATTCAAAGTATAAACTATATTATCTTTGGTCTTTTTCTCTCAAGCCGAAAGTGTCAAGGGTAGCGGCGCCCTGTTGACATCGGAAATCCCCCTACAATCCCCCTTTGTCAAAGGGGGAAACGAAATCCGCCAATTTACGGTTGACATGACATTAGAAGAAAATGAAAATAAAAAAACACGAGGTTTCGCAAAATTAGCCGTGAAACATCTACTACAGCGGCCAGGAACTGGCAGCGTTTAAGCTTAGATCGGCTACATTGCCGCGCCGGTAGCGGGCATAGCCGGCACAGGCGATCATGGCGGCATTATCGGTGCAAAGCCCCGGCCGGGGATATAATACCTCTACCCCTGTCGCCTGCGCATCGACGGTCATTTTCTCCTTCAATCTCCGGTTGGCGGCCACCCCGCCTGCTAAAATCACGGTGCATACATTGTTACGCTTGGCAGCCAGCAATGTCTTATGTACCAGGACTTCTATGGCGGCCTCCTGGAATGAAGCCGCAATATCGGCTAGTTGATTTTTGGGGATCGGGATGGCTCTCCCTTGACCGGGAGCCGGAACTTTTGGATTTGCTCCCTTTGTATCTATATCGGCAGAATCTTCCTCCCCAGGGGGGGCTACCTTCTGTTTAATGTAATACCAAACGGCGGTCTTTAGGCCGCTGTAGCTGAAATCCAGCGAGTCTTTACTTAGATAAGGTCTGGGGAAGGGGATAGCCTCAGGATTTCCTGAGGCGGCCAGCCTGTCGATTACCGGCCCGCCGGGGTAGCTCAGGCCCAATACTTTCCCGACTTTATCATACGCCTCCCCTACCGCATCATCGCGGGTCTGACCAAGAAGCCGATATTCCCCAGGCTGCGGCAGGAGATAGAGACAGGTATGTCCGCCGGAGACTACCAGCGCTACCGATGGATATGGCAGTACCTGACCGTCGGCTACTAATCCGTAGATGTGCCCCTCTATGTGATTGGCGGCTACCAGGGGAATTTTTCTGGCATAGGCCATAGCCTTGGCGGTACAGACTCCCACCAGCAGCGAGCCGACCAGCCCCGGGCCTGCGGTGACCGCTATCAGGGAAATGTCAGCTAATTCAATCTGCGCCTGAGATAATGCTTCCCTGATTACGGGAATTATATACTCCAGGTGCTTGCGGGAGGCAATTTCTGGCACAACACCGCCGAATTTGCGATGATAATCCACTTGAGACGCTACCACGTTGGACAACACTTTTACGCCGTCCTCTACTACCGCCGCCGCCGTCTCGTCACATGATGTCTCTATCCCTAAAGTATACATTGGCGCCTCTTAGAAAAAAAATTAAGGGTAAAAGGTGAATAGAGGGTACTGGAGAAAACTATAGTGCCAGGGCGGTGGCCCTGGCCTACCCTATACGGGTAGTGTTGGGGCCACTGCCCCAACATATAGTATGGCTAACTTCTTTAAAATGACTTCTGCAAGAGGCTCTATAGGTAACGACATAAATATTTGTACTCAAGCAGCTAGTGTGAACTTAGCGCACCTGCCGGTGCGGACTTTTCAGGTTCAGGTGGTGGCAGGTTCAGGAAACCTGCCACTCGTTCAGGCTGTCAGGTCTGAGGACCCGACAGCACATAAAAACTTATCTGCTTGTTTTATTGGACATATAAAAGCAAATTCCTATACTATCAAGCTAACAATAAAAGGTTGGGTAGTTATAAGTTGTCATTCCTGCGGAAGCAGAATCCACAGGTTTTTTATCAGTCTGGATTCCTGGTCAAGCCAGGAATGACAGCCTTTATAAACCCAGTTATTTGCAAAATGGTGTAACTAATTGGAATATTCTCCCAAAATTTCTTTACAGCGCCTCTCTTCCGCTATATCCATCATATGTTGGGGTAAATCATAAGGCATCTGTTTGCCGATAGCCTCCCATTTGGGAATGCCCAGCGGGTTATAGGGGAGAACGAGGCAGCGGGTTCGGAGTTTTTGCAAGACTGAGCGCAGCCTTTCCAGATTGTGGTGGGTGGCTGTTATTTGGGGAATCAAAGGAATTCGGGGGATAACCCGGACTTTCTCCTGCCGAAGCAGCCGTTCCAGATTTTCAAAGATTATCTGATTTGGTTTCCCAGTATATTTTAGATGCTCGCCGG
>QIEW01000457.1 GCA_003230535.1 bacterium | reverse complement strand
AATTGTTTTCCCCTCTGTGCTCTTTGTGTCCTCTGTGGTTAATAATCCTCAGTTTTTTGGTGGATTGCTTATCCTTGCGTAAGGTGAGTTAATAGTATAGGAAATCCCATTTTTGGGGTTTGTTAAAACAATGCTGTGCTGTCAGGAGTTACCTCCTGACACCTGCTAATAAAGGTTATCATGGTATGATGGATGTCAGGTGGTAACACCTGACAGCACCACCTAAAAAGTCCGCACCGTCAGGTGCGCTAAGTTTTGATCTTTGATCTTTTCTTTGATCTTTCGGCTTGTCTCAAGCCGAAAGCACTAAGGGTAGCGGAACCCTGTTGGGTTTCGGCCTGAGACAGGCCGAAACATCTAAACATCTATAAAACATCTATTTTTATGTGCTGTCGGGTTCTCAAACCCGACAGCCTGGTTTGGAATATTGGGGAGCAAGGGAGGAGAGAGATTGGGGAATGAGCCAGAAAATTTCCAACATTAAACGGCTAAGACAAATAGCTAATTCCTTTGTAAAGCATGGTCTGGGTCACCTGGTTAAACTCACCGGACTGGATACCTATATTTCTGTAGGAAAGCGGCTGCTGTTGGTAAAAGAGGCCGAGGAGAAGGTGGAATACACCAATCCTCAGCGGATGGTGATGGTTTTTCAGGAGTTGGGGCCTACCTTTATAAAGCTGGGACAGATCTTAAGCACCCGCAAGGACCAACTGCCGAGAGAATATATTGTTGAGTTTGAGAAGCTTCAGGATAATGTACCGCCGATGCCGTTTGCAAAGATGGATCTGGTGTTTGAAGCCGACTTTGGAAAGACAACGGAGGAAGCGTTTGACTATATTGACAGAACTGCAATGGCCTCGGGTTCTATCGGCCAGGTTCATACCGCCCGGCTTAAGACGGGCGAAAAAGTGGTGGTTAAGATCAGAAAGCCGGGGATTGAACATATCATAAATGCGGATTTAAAAATACTGGATTTCCTGGCCCATCAGATAGAGAAGATAGCGGTTAGGGAGGATGCAATTTTCAAACCCGTGGAGATTGTCAAGGAATTTGAGACAATAATCAAGCGGGAGCTGGATTTTGTCACCGAAGGAAGAAACATTGAGCGTTTTCAACACAATTTCAGGGATGATCCCAAGGTACACTTCCCGGAGGTGCACTGGGACTACTCTTCTCCCCGGGTATTGGTCATGGAACAGATAGATGGGATACCCATCGGAGATATAAAACGCCTGAGGGACAGCGGGCATGATCTAAAGAAAATAGCGGGCGAGCTTTTCCAACTCACCCTGAAGCAAATGTTTGTCGATGCTTTCTTTCATGCCGACCCCCATCCGGGCAACTTTATCATCATGGAAAACGGGGCGATTGGGATAATCGACTGCGGCATGGTGGGGTTCATGGAGGAGTATTTTGTAAATGCCTTCATTGACTGTTTTGCCGGCTTGTTTTTGAAAGATTATGACTTGGTGGTCAGGGGCTATATGGATGTGGGAACCATTACCAAAGAGATCGACACGGGGGCGTTTAAAAACGATATCCGGAATTTTGCCGAGCATTACATGAACATTTCACTGGACACCATAAGCATCGGTACGCTGCTTGATGACGCCATAGACGTCGGGGTGCGGAACAAGATGAAAATCCCCGCCGCCATGCTGGTGACCAGCAAAGTGTTGGTCACGGTTGAGGGAACTATAAGGAAGATAGACCCGGCCTTTGACTTTGTGGGTCACAGCACCGAATTTTCAAAAACCCTCATCGTCAAGAAGAAATTTGACCTCAAAAAATTTGCCTCCGATATTCTTATTTTTGTTTCGGGCATGTCTAATCTATTTCAGGCTCTCCCCAGGCAGACCTCAAAAATTCTAACTATGGTGGAAGAGCAGGAAGTTACCTTGAACGTCAAAATTTTAGGGTTAGAAGATCTTGTCAGAAAGGTCAGCAGCCTTGCCCGCTGATATCGGCCGGGTTGGGCATAGCTTCTTCTCTTGTTATTCAGGCAAAAATCAAACCCCTGTTCTATGAGGTGTCCGGGCTGGGGATCTTTGGATACCTGATGGCTGTAATGCTGGGGTTGTGGATAGTTTACGTAATCGCTAAAAGAATCGGATAATATATGATCGACGGATTAAGAAAGGCGTCCTGAAAATCATTCTGATGCACTGCTATCCCAAAGGATTGCTGAGGGTATAGGAGACAATAAAGTTTAGATAATTATACCAATATGCAATCAATACATACAGATATCATATAGATGTTTCTATAATAGGTTTTAACAATTTATTTTCAGTCTACTTATGTTAGAGTTTTTAAGTTGTGCAGAGAGTGGACGTTGGTGTTTC
>QIEW01000351.1 GCA_003230535.1 bacterium | reverse complement strand
TGTTCGCTCCTCAGCCAGATCTCGACAAATGTCATTGTTCCCATTAGCTGCGTGAATGCTAAAAAGCCCGCCCGAAGGGCGTTTTGTTCATTAACAAAATAAATATAATGTGATACAAACTCTGGATGACTTGTTACTGCATCAAGTAGTATTTAATCCTTGATTCAGCAAAATCTCTAGGGATAATCCTAGCCGCCAGATATAATTTATCTCTATCTTCCTGAGATAATTCATTGACAACTTCGCTCCAGATGGACATTGGGAAAGGGCCGGAGGGATGCTTCTCCCTGGCCAACTCCCACATCTTATAAAGCACATGTCCGTAATGAGTGGTTATGGTCTCAGCGGGTTTGGCGCTCTGTGCCATCAATTTAAAATGATCGGTCAACATGGCCAGCCACCATTCGGCCACCGCTATCTTGCCAGCAGTTTTATCTCCTACCCGCTGGGAGAATTTCCAATCTTCCAGGCTCCTGTCCGAGGTTTTAGCCCGGTACTCATATCCCATCACATCACCAGTGGTTATGGTAACTATTTTTTTTCTCATGCTGCCGTCAGCCGTCATGTGCCATATGGTGGGAGTGTTCCCAGCCCATTCCAGTTCAAATTTGTAATTTTTATGGGTGGCCATCTGCATGGCGCTGTTTAATTTACCGGCTACTGATTTGGCCCTTTCGCTGCAATTGAAATAACCAGTCCCTTTCGATGACCTCAAATAAAAAAGAACACCCCCATGACAGAGTACTGCCCCATGTATATGACCACAGTTCGGATGAGAACATTCTTTACCGCTCAGGGAACATCGGTCCCGATCGGTACACTTCCTGCAATGGTAATCCGTACAACCGTCAACCTCCACCGGCTCATACATGACCATTTTCCGCTCCATCTGCATTTGTTCCATATTGTCCGCTATAGTTCTTCTAGGGATTTTGAGCCTGGTTTTCCTGTGCTTTGGTTTATTAACTACAGGGAAATCAATCTTCTTTTCGTTTATTTTTTTCACAAAGAATAAAAATTCATCAAATTGATGTCCGCTAAAATAGCCAAAGATAGGGGTCTGGCGCTGCCCGGAATCCAAGCTTACTCTCTTTCGGAGATATTCTCCGAGGGCGTTGGCAGTTACTACTCCATCGGCATCAAGATCCGCTCTGCCGTCTCTGATTGCTTCAAGCAGGCTTTTAGTAAAGACGCTGTTTCCGGTAGTACCATCCAAGGCCAGTTGATCTTCAGTACTAGCGACTATTATCTGCCGCGCTTTTCCTCGGGTAAGTCCCTTGATATAGTCTTTTATTTGAGGTTTGCCTCGGGGTTTATCCAATGCCAAACCACTGAAGCAAGAATCCAGAATAAAGAGCTGATGTTTGGCTGGAATAGCCTTACTACTCCACTTAAAATAATCTATGGGAATTAAAGACCCATATTCTCCTACCTTTCCTTCAACGGGTACGATAAAGCCTTCTTTCCCGCCATCCGGCAAGCTGCGGGTTTCTCCATGCCCAGCATAAAAGACCAATAATCTATCATTTTCCCCTGTGAGCTTAGGTATAGAATCTGCTAGCAAGTCTCTTATGTTTTGTGCAGTAGCTTCACTATCGTAAAGGTAATATACCCGAAACCCCTGCTTTTTCAGCAAGTTCTTTATGTCCTTGGCATCATTTACCGCATTGCTGAGCTTGGGCCAGTACAGGTAATCATCTATGCCGATTACCACCGCCACACTTTTCTGGTAAGGTTTAGAGCTGCTGTAGGTTTTCTCCACTTTTCCTTCCACTAAAATCCCACGTTTTGGCTCTTGAGCGCTATGTACCATAAAAGGCAGGCAAAAGATTAACATTAAGTAAACGATAAACGTTAGTGATATCTTCCTGCGCATGGTAGGTATCCCCCTACTTATATCAAACGAGAGTTTATTGTGGTATTGTGAGTGTTATAATATAATGTAATATCATCTCATATTTACATTATAACAGCATTCTGTATTAGGAGGCAAAAATTGTAGGATTTTATACACCCTGACAAGATAGTGGAGAATGTTCTGCAAAGAGCGCTGGCAATCCGCTA
>QIEW01000380.1 GCA_003230535.1 bacterium | reverse complement strand
AAAAAGCCAGAAGAGTGGGGCATCCCGCTCCTTTTCCGGTAGAATTACCTTATAGACTGATACAACTGTACACTTTTGAGGGAGATGTGGTGTTAGATCCCTTTATAGGAAGCGGACAGGCGGCCATGGCGGCGATAAAAACAAAGCGTCGTTATGTTGGATATGATATCGCGGAAGAATATGTAAAATTAGCAGAGGAGCGAATTAGGGGATACGAATAGGTCTTATTCTAACCTTATAGGAAGTACTGTTCCTTAACAAGAGACCTATTCCTGTTCCATATGGCCGATTTGTGTGAGATTAAAGAATGTCATCTGATATAAGCTTGTTTATCAACAAAATAATCTGTGGAGATTGTAAAGAAATTTTGTCAGCACTTCCCCCAAATAGCGCTGATTTGATTGTTACTTCTCCGCCTTACGCCGATTGCCGGAAAGGGAGTTATGGCGGCATCCACCCCGATAAGTATGTAGAATGGTTTTTACCCATAAGCAAGGAACTGAAAAGAGTATTAAAACCAGAGGGTTCGTTCGTATTGAACATAAAAGAAAAGACTGTAAGGGGAGAAAAACATACTTACGTCATAGAATTAATACTAGAGATGAGGAAACAGGGCTGGTTATGGACAGAGGAGTATATTTGGCACAAGAAAAATTGTTATCCTGGGAAATGGCCAAACCGGTTCCGGGATGCCTGGGAAAGATGTTTACATTTTACAAAACAAAAAAGGTTTAAAATGTTTCAGGAACGGGTAATGGTGCCTATTGGTAATTGGTCAACTAAGAGACTGAGCAAATTAAGTAAAACCGATCTTATCCGGGATGAATCAAAATCTTTGTCTGGTTTCGGTAAAAATGTCTCTAACTGGCTAGGTAGAAATATGGTATATCCCACTAATGTCTTGCATCTGGCTACCGAATGCTCAAACAAAAATCACAGCGCTACTTTTCCCATAGCCCTGCCGGAGTGGTTTATAAAACTTTTTACGGAAGAAGGGGACATTGTGCTAGACCCTTTTATTGGTTCAGGAGCAACAGCCCTAACTTGCAGGAAATTAAGCAGATATTATATTGGCATAGAAATAAAGGAAGAGTACTGTAAACTAGCAAAAACAGCCTTAAAAGAAAAATACGAACCAACATTGTGGGATTTGCCAAATACGCATCAAGGAAGGCTATGAACACAGAAAGCCTGGGAAAATTAATTGCCAAGTGCCTACAAGATTTTTATAACCGCAGGTTGCAGAGGGTAGAAACCCTTAAGTTAAAGGATTTTTTAAGGCGAAAAAATCCTTACTTATATAAAGCAATTGGAACGGAAAAAGCCTCTGAAATAGTGGAAGAGATACTAGTAGGCTATCCATTTTATCTATCCATTTTATATTGTAGGGTATAATTTGTAGCGTTTTAGCATAATATCAAACATTCGACCTATCAAATATAAATGGATGATGCACTAGTTGCATATATGATTGCTTCAGATGAAGGAATCTTTGGAGATGCATTCTTTGAACCCATCGCAAAGATGGTGTCCGGTGGGGCAGTTTCACCAACTGAGGGGGTAGATATTGTGATTGAGACTGAGAATAGATACCTTGCTATTGCCGTTAAATCAGGGCCCAATATTTATAATGCCAGTCAGAAGAAAAGGCAAAACAACGAATTCCTCTCACTGAGAAGTCGTCTTTTAAAACTCCACAAGCAATTTGATGCCCTGCTTGGTCATTGTTATGGGAAAATGAAAACTGAACCATCAAAAACTAAAATTTACAGAGATAGGTCTGGCCAATCATTTTGGGCAGAAATAACTGGTGATAGCGACTTCTACTTAAAACTGGTTAGATTAATGAAGGATGAACCAGCCAGGCATAGAGTTGTCTATAAAAAGGCATGGGATTCAGCGGTAAATCGTTTTACAGCGGAGTTTATTAGAGATTTTTGCAATTCAGATGGTTCTATAGACTGGGAAAAGTTCGTGGCCTTTAATAGCGGCGACACAAGGAGATAATCTTGTTCCACATAGCTGCTCCCGAGGAAATTAAGGCGGGTAAGACCACCGATTTCTATTTCACCAATACGGTAAAGATACTCAAAGCCAAGGGCATCCATAAACATGCGGCGGCTGAGGTCTGCCTGAAAGATTTTCCCAAAGACTGGCAGTGGGGCGTATTAGCCGGCATAGAGGAGGCCGCATATCTTTTAGAGGGCTTGCCAATATCGGTTTATGCCCCCGAAGAAGGGACTATCTTTCAACCCCGGCAGCCCGTAATGCTAATCGAAGGGCATTATATAGATTATGCCGTCTACGAAACACCCCTCCTGGGGTTGTTATGCCAGGCTTCCGGGGTAGCTACCAAAGCCTCCCGCAGCAAAAAGGCCGCCGGGAACAGGTCGGTGATCAGTTTTGGGGCGCGGCGGATGCACCCGGCCCTGGCGCCGATGATCGAGCGTAACGCATATATCGGCGGCTGCGACGGGGTAGCCAGCTTGGCCGGCGCAGACCTTATCGGCATGGCGCCCAGGGGAACCGTCCCCCATGCTTTGGTATTAATGATGGGAGATTCGGCTGCGGTTGCGCAAGCTTTCCATGAGGTAATTGAGCCTCAGATAAAGCGGATAACTTTAGTAGATACTTTTTCAGATGAGAAGCTGGAAGCTGTGAGGGCCGCGGAAGTTCTGGGGGATGCACTGTTCGCCGTACGCCTGGATACTCCTTCCTCCCGGCGGGGCAATATGCGCCAGATATTGGAAGAGGTGCGCTGGGAGTTGGATTATAGGGGTTATAAGCAAGTGAAGTTGTTCGTAAGCGGCGGTCTGGACGAATATAAAATAACTGAGCTTAACCCTGTCGCCGACGCTTATGGGGTGGGCGCTTCCATCAGTAATGCGCCGGTGGTCAACTTCGCCTTTGATCTGGTGGAAATAGAGGGCCAGCCGATCGCCAAGAAAGGGAAAAAATGTGGCCGAAAACAGCTATGGCGCTGCCCGGGCTGTCTCTATAGCGTCGTTACCCCGGCCAGCGAAACACCAGTTTTATGTCCCAACTGCCAGAGCCCCTGCTCCGCCTTGCTCACCCCGCTTATTAAAGACGGACGATTAGTCCGCAAACTCCCCAAACCACAAGCCATCCGTGACTATGTGCTGTCGCAGCTTGAAAAACTAGTTTTGTGTCAACCGTAAATTGGCGGATTCCGGTTCCCCCTTTGCCAAAGGGGGACTTTAGGGGGATTTAATAAAAGATTTAGGGCTTAGCTTATTATTTGTAAAATCTCCCCTGACCCCTCTTTTCGGTAAGAGGGGAACCACTAAGGGGCTTGGAAATATCCAATATACCGTTTTAGGGTGAATACATAATGATGGTTTCGTAAAAAGTCAAAAAGCGCCGATTTTTGTCATTGCGAGCGAAGCGAAGCAATCTCAAATTTCATTACAAATCAATGGGATTGCTTCGGCGATAAACCCGCCTCGCAATGACACCCGGGACTTTTTACGATTGCATCACATAATGTTTTACATCTTTTTTCTGTGGTGTCAGATTCAGGAAACCTGACGCCTCCTAAAACCGCCAGTCAGGTCTGAGGACCTGACTGCACAAGGTAAAGGGGCAGAAATCCCACAATTATTCGCCTATTATAAGGACAATAAAGACCAACGGAGTATTGGTTGTTCAAAAATATACGCCAGTTTCTAAAAGAGACATTAACTTCCCCAATCGCCAGTAACACAGCTATCCTTTCATTCGGTCGTCTGACGGCGGCGGCATTAGGGTTTGTCACCAGCATCATTGTCGCCCGCCTGCTTAAGCCGGCGGAGTTTGGATTGCTATCCGTGGTGCTGGCTATTTTCGCGATTGCAGTAGTCATTGCCGGGATGGGCCTGGGGACGTCCCTTATCCGCTTTGTCCCTCTTTATAGCTTAAAAGAGCCCGAAAAGGCTAACTACTATCTCAAGGTCGGTTTCGGGCTGCTGTCTTCTTTTGTTTTAGTCATCGCTTTAATAGGTATGTTGAGCTCCGGGTTCATCGCCCAAAGAATCTATTATAAACCCCAAATGACCCGACTTATTCAATTGGGATTTATAGCGGTAATCAGCGGAATATTATGGAATTATCTGCTGGTAAATCTCCATTCCAGAGAGATGTTCCGGGCCTATGCCGGGTTTAGCATCTCGGTGTCGCTGCTGAAACTGGCAGGCATCGGCTTGCTGTTTTGGACAGCGCTCTTCAGTGTCAAGCATGTATTGTTGGTATATATTATCGTCCCCGCCATAGGTTTTGCGGCCGGAATGCTGTTTGTTCCCTCCAAGTTCTTGGGCGTCAAGGGAAATTTCAGGGAAGCTGTATCTGAACTGCTTCATTTTGCCAAATGGATCTTTGTCATTGATGTATCCATCATGATATTTTCCAGAATAGACATTCTGATTTTAGGCAGGTATGCAGAAGAGCAGGTCGTGGGGTTCTATTCCGCCGCTTATAATATAGTATATCCAATGACTATCATCACCAGTTCCTTTGTCAGCGTCCTCCTGCCTCAGGTAGCCAAATTTAAAACAACCCAGGAGATCCGGCAATATATCAGGAAAATTCCCAAGATAACTGTACTGGGAGCGCTATTACTCCTCCCGATATTCCTGTTTATAAAACCATTGGTAAATCTTTTGCTGGGCATGGAATATCTTCCGGCGGCAGATTTGTTCCGGATTCTTTTTTGGGGCATCCTGTTCAATTTTCTTATTGAACCGCTCTATCTCATCTCTTATTCAGTCAACAGACCGCAAATTCTCTCTATGGTATGCATCATAAAAGTCGGCTTAAGCCTGACCGCCAACATACTGCTAATCCCCCGGTATGGAGCGGAAGGGGCGGCTTATGCCTCTGTGATTACCCATGTAATCGGGGGTTGTATCGCTCTGGGGATGGTTTATCGGTACGCCTATAAACCGGCTCCGGTTTTGCTTGCCAAATCCTCCGGCTAGAGGATAACCTATGGATACTAAATCAGGAAATCAGGAAGCTTCAACCCAGAGAAAATCCACTGAGGAACAGTTTTTTGATGATCAGGTTCAGAAGGGGATAAAACCGTCACATTATGAATCTCTTTGGGAACTGGATTTCCAGGAGACATTTTTAAAATATATGGATACCGCCATGGGGGACTTATCCGGAAAACGGGTATTAG
>QIEW01000120.1 GCA_003230535.1 bacterium | reverse complement strand
TCAGACGGAGCAAAACCTAACCCGTAGGATAGATCTGCTGGCAGGGGATTTGGGGGAGCATCGTACCTACACTAAGGAAATGGAACAAAATATAACCCGGGAGATAGCAAAAATAGCGGGGGGGTTGGGGGAACATCGTACCTACACTGAGGAAATGGAACAAAATCTGACCCGGGAGATAGCAAAAATAGCGGGGGGGTTGGGGGAACATCGTACCTACACTGAGGAAATGGAACAAAATCTGACCCGGAAGATGGAACTCATAGCCAAAGATATGGCGGAGCATCGGTCTAACACCGAGACACATAACATTAAGCTCAAACAAGGATAGGAACCATTCAGCATAGAAAGCAGGTTTACTTTATGCGCCATACGATATCAGTATTAGTAGAGAACAAATTTGGGGTGCTGGCTCGAATTGCCGGATTATTTTCCGGTCGTGGATTTAATATTGACAGCTTGTCGGTAGGAGAAACTACCGATCCTACTGTTTCGAGGATGACGATTGTAGTGCGGGGAGATGACCGGATATTAGAGCAGGTAGTCAAGCAGCTCAACAAGCTAATCAATGTGATCCGGGTAGTGGATCTGACCAAAGAGGAACGTGTCGTACGGGAAATGGTGTTAATTAAAGTGGCCGCCGCCCCTTCCAGCCGCGCTGAACTTATGAATATTACCGACATCTTTCGCGGCAAAATTGTGGATGTGGGGCATGAGTCTTATACTATTGAAGCAACCGGAGATGAAAGCAAAATTTCCGCCTTAATTAATCTGTTGAAACCATTCGGGATAAAAGAGCTGGCTAGAACGGGAATAGTCGGTCTGGCTCGCGGAAGTAAATCCATAAAGGTTTAACCCTAAGGAGCAAGAGAAATGGTCAAAGTCTACTATGATGCAGATGCTAACTTAGATTTACTTAAAGGAAAAACTATCGCAGTGTTAGGTTATGGAAGCCAGGGACATGCCCATTCATTAAACTTAAAAGAGAGTGGATTAAACGTAGTAGTGGGGTTACGGCCTGAGGGAAAATCATGGCCCAAGGCAAAATCTGACGGACTTGACGTACGCAGCGTATCCGAGGCGGCTGAAATCGCTGATATAATTATGTTCTTAGTTCCGGATACAACGCAGCCGGCGCTCTATCGGGAAGCTATAGCCGGAGCAGCTAGAGATGGATGTGCGTTAGTATTTGCCCATGGATTTAATATTCATTACGGGCAGATTGTCCCGCCTGCCGGCGTGGATGTATTTATGGTGGCGCCCAAAGGTCCGGGAACATTAGTCCGGCAGACATATCAGGAAGGCGTAGGGGTGCCGTGTCTGATAGCGGTCGAGCAGGATGCCTCCGGTCAGGCCAAAGATTTGGCCCTTGCGTATGCCAAGGGGATTGGCGGCACCAGAGCCGGGGTGCTGGAGACCACTTTCGCTGAAGAGACCGAAACGGATTTATTCGGTGAGCAGGCGGTATTATGCGGCGGCGTCACCGAGTTGATTAAAGCTGGTTTTGAAACATTAATTGAAGCCGGATATCAGCCGGAGGTAGCTTACTTCGAGTGCTGCCACGAGCTGAAGCTGATTGTGGATCTGATCCATCAGAAAGGTATTATGGGGATGCGTCAGTCCATTAGCGATACCGCTAAATATGGTGATGTCACGCGCGGCCCTCGGGTAATCTCCGACTGTGCCAGAGCCGAGATGAAGACCATCTTAGATGAAATACAGAGCGGGAGGTTTGCCACCGAATGGGTGCTGGAGAACCAGGCTCAGCGGCCCACCTATAACGCGCATAACGCGCTGATGCGCAAAGATGCAGAGCATCCCGTAGAGAAAGTAGGCGCCAAGCTCCGCGCTATGATGAGCTGGCTGAAGAAATAGAGGGTGTTATATGATTCAGGAATATATTGAACAGGCCATGGAAAGGGCGCATTATGAAATAATAAAGGATGAGGAGCCTTTTTATGGTGAGATAAAGGAATGCCCAGGGGTTTGGGCCACAGGAAAAACACTGGAGGAATGTCGCCGTAATCTTCGCGATGTCTTGGATGGCTGGATTTATATAAGAATGTGCAAGGGACTTAGCATACCCAGTATTGAAGGGGTAATCATCAGACCACTGGAGCGGGTAGGTTGACTGCATGCCGAAAATAGGGCCGATAAAATGGAGGGATTTAATCCGGCGTTTACGTTCTTTTGGGTTTGACGGCCCTTATTCTGGTGGTAAACATCTTTATATGATTTGTGGCGATCGGGTAGTAACTATCCCTAATCCCCATCGGCAAGAGATCGGGGTTGATCTTTTAATCCGTATCCTAAAACAGGCGAATATTAGCCGGAAAGAATGGGAAATGGGTGGGGTCTGTAATTAGGGGATAACTCAATGGAAAAATATCATTTTTCGGTATTAATTGAGCAGGATGAAGAGGGGGGTTATGTGGTAATTGCGCCCTAACTACGGGGTTGCCATACCCAGGCAAAGACGCTAGAGGGGATTAATACCAAGTTGCGTTCAAAGAGGTAGTTACCGGCGGGGCCACTGCCCCGCCTATTTGTAGCCATATAGGGTCAGGGCGGTGGCCCTGACCTACCCTACTTGTTTGATGGCAACTTGGTATAAGGAAGCCATAGAGTTGTGTCTAGAGGTTAAACAATAAGAACGTAGAGCAGAGCCACAACATATGACATTCACTTTACTAGGAAAGATGCTATGAAAAAAGCAATATATTTGTCCTACACACTGTTTTTATTTTTAATCTTAACCAGTGCCTGCTCTTCTAAGCCTTCAGAATCGCAAACGAAAATAGATGTACAAAAGTTTATTTATAAACAGTGGTCAAACATGTGCAAGCGGAGGACACAATGGATAAACTTTTAAGGTTAGATAAAAGGGGTGACTCCAGACTCCTTGAGGAGATAAAGAAATCTTTATGCTTGAAGTTTGATGATGAGCTTTTTCTGTTCAGTGGAAAGGATTATCTGGTGATTAAAAAGATTCAGCGGCCTTCTCTCTCTGAGCGATTTAAAAGCCTATCTAAGAAGGTAGAGCAGCGGTTCAAAAAGGAGGGTTTAGGAAAAGATGTGGTAGATGAGGCTGTTAGATGGGCGCGAAAGTAGTGCTTGATACCAATGTGTTTGTCTCTGCCTTGGGATGGGAGGGGGCATCTCATGAGATTTTTAACGACTGTATCGGGGGAGATTTAGAATTATTTCTTTCTGTTGAGATATTTGATGAGCTTAAACGGGTTTTGAATTACCCCGAATTCAAGTTTAGCCAAGCAGAGATTGACGAGTTTTTGGATCAAATATTAGAGGTTGCAAGTTTAGTAGAAACAGAGATTAGAGTAGATATAATTAAAGATGACCCCAGTGATAACAAATTCTTGGAATGTGCCATAACGATGGGAGCGGATTACATCATAAGCAGGGACCCCCATATCCTGAAAATCAAAGAATTTGAAGGAATAAAAATTAAGTCTCCAGAGGTCTTTAGAGAAGATAATTTAAACGTATAGATACAAGGAATTTCTTTTTTTAGGTCCAATAAAACAAGCAGATAATTTTTTATGTGCTGTCGGGTTCTCAAACCCGACAACCTGAATGAGTGACCATATGCAGCCTGATATTAAGTGGTCATGATAGGGCTATTGTTAAGGCGGTGTGAGTTTTTATGTTGACAAGCAAGTTACCCATAGTACGGGATGGCTGGATTTATATAATACCCTTAATTGGCGTTGGAATTATCCTGCTTAGTTTAGGGTATCAGGCTACCGCTCTGTTCTGCCTAGCCAGCGGAGCGTTTGTTGCCTTCTTTTTTCGGAACCCGGAGCGGGAAATTCCCAGTGATCCGAAGGCGATAGTCTCTCCGGCGGACGGCAAGGTGGCTGATATTTGCCAGACCAGTCACCCTGAGCTTACAGGCCCTCAGGTGCGGGTAGGGATTTTTCTGTCAATATTTAATGTACATGTAAACCGAACCCCGCTGGCAGGGGTGGTAAAAGCTGTAGAATATCATAAGGGGAGCTTTAAGGCGGCCTTCTCCCCCGAGGCTTCTACTGCCAACGAGCAAAATTGTATTGTTATTTCAGGTGAGACTGACGCCTCAAAACCCTTATCAGCGGTAGTGTGTCAGATTGCCGGCTTGCTGGCGCGGCGGATTGTCTGCTGGACACATAAGGGTGATACTTTGCAGAGGGGAGACCGGATCGGCCTGATTAAATTTGGGTCGCGGGTGGAACTCTACCTGCCGGCTCAGATGGTAGATGTTCAGGTAAAAGTAGGAGATCGGGTAAAAGGCGGCAGAAGCATTGTCGCTCTTACAAAAAAAGATTAGCCCTGTTCTGCCACATTATTGTGTCAATCTACCTATTAAAATTGTTTTCCCTGGCCATAATGGTTTTATTATTGCCTATGATATATAATTATATATGCAAGTATGAAGCCCAGACTGGCTCTAACCCGGATTATTCATAAATCCACGGCAAACATTTGTGATGTTATTTGAATACAGGAAGTTAGCGCACCTATCGGTGCGGATTTTTTAGGTGGTGGCAGGTTCTCAAACCTGCCACTCATTCAGCCTGTCGGGTTTGAGAACCCGACAGC
>QIEW01000044.1 GCA_003230535.1 bacterium | reverse complement strand
GGTATTGTCTTAGATAGGAAACGGGTAATTCCCAACAGATTAGCGGTTTTTCCCAAGATGTTGATGCCGTTTCATTGGACGGTATTGGCAGAAGACAATTACGCTTACTGGTCAGGCTTGGTTACGTTAAAAGATAAGTTTCCCAAATACCTGACAGAATATCCTAAAGTGACACACAACAAATATACTAAAACCGCCAGTCAGCTTGAGCCTGTAAAACTATTCTGGTGGTTTGCCCGTTTTCCCAAACTGGAGTATAAGGTTTTAGACGGAAAACATATAGTGGAGATATTTGATTTTCGGCGTGGATTTTGGTATGAACGCAACTCTTCCATTTTATCGGGGATTCAGGTGATTATGTCTGAGGATGGGCGGATAGAAGAGGTTATGATAGGAAAAAAGACGCTTCCTAAAGAAACCTACTATGAACCGCTGCCGCTCATCTTCAGATAATCTGGAATAATGGAAAGGCCAACCCTAACCAGCTAGGATTATAAGGATGATTGAGGTAATAACTTTTGACCTGGGAAATGTAATTTTGCCTTTTGATTTTATGCGGTGTTTTCTGAAATTGGAGAGGTTCTCCCCCTATTCGTCCCAACAAATATATCAATCTATGTTAGACGCTGATTTTGTTTGGGATTACGAACAAGGGAAAATAAGCAGCCGGAAGTTTTTCTCTCTCCTCAAAAACATGCTTTGTTTGGAGTTGGATTTTGAGCGGTTCGTTCCTCTCTGGGGGGATATTTTTACTGAAGATAAACAGGTTGCTGAGCTGATCCGTAATCTGAGTAATCGGTATCGACTTTTTCTGCTCTCCAATACTAATGAACTACATTTTGAATTTATTCGCCGGCATTACCCAATTGTAGAGGATTTTCAGGAGCAGATCCTCTCTTATCGCCTAGGATATGCTAAGCCGGATGCCCCTATTTGGGAGGAAGCTATCCAGCGAGCCGGGGTAGCGGCATCTAAAATTATTTATATTGATGATCGTGAGGATTTTGCGCAAGCGGCAAGTCGGGCGGGGATGATCGGCATTGCGTTTACTTCCTGTTCCAGATTAATTCAGGAATTGATTAAATATGGAGTAACCTTAGAGAACGCTTAGCTTATCTTTGTCGAGGTTATACTGTAGTGTGCTGGTTTAGCCCTAGAATTTGTAAAAGAAGGTTTGAAGATGGCCCTGATGACCTCTTTTTATTAAACCTGCAAACAAACAGAAGACAAAGAGAGGAAACAACATAATACTATCAACTAGTAAGGTGGATAGCTAATGGCAAATGCTTTCTGTATCAAAACTATTATTTCAAGACGACGTAGGTCTTCCAGTAAAACGGCGAGTCTCTATTTTTTTGATCAAATTCCTCCTGGAAAGCTGGAAAATGCAAGACAAGCCTATGCTGCGATTCAACCGGAAGAACAGGTTTATGTTCTAAAAGATGATACCTTTTCGGGTAGCGCTAAGAAAGGTTACCTTCTAACGGAAAGAGCTCTCTATTCAAACATATATGGAAGTTGCTTGGTCTTTAAATGGAAGGATATCTACAGTTTGTATCGCAATGGGCATCGTATAGTCATCAATGACGAGCCCTTCTTACCTTGTTCTGCGTACCGCGATTATGAATGGGACCAGTTTCTTATGATCCATGAGATTTACAGGAACTTGCTGGGAGTATCAGTTCGGCTTAGCGCTGCCGATAGTGCTCTGTTCCCTGCGAGGTGTGTTGGTTGCATGGGAGATCCGTTCAAGAAGAGAATCCGGATAGAAATGCGGGTACCCAGGGGGCGGACCGCCTTTGGCAAACATGCAACGAAATTCGGTCTTCCTGGTATGGTTCTCAAGGGAGCAGACCACTTGATCATGGATGACATGTTCTCAAAGCAAAGTGTGGGAGACATCCTTTGGGAATATCAGATTCCTGTTTGCATGAGTTGTTGGTCTCAGCTTACGTCCTGGGAAAGAAAAGGGGGACCGGGGCTAGGTGCAATACAGTTCACTTAAGCATAATAATACTTGTAGTAGTGACGGCATGAAGCTGGTGTGATGTAGACCGACGACGAATTTTATATTTGCT
>QIEW01000126.1 GCA_003230535.1 bacterium | reverse complement strand
GCACGTTCCCCTATAGTCAGTTCAACTACATATTTTTTATTAGCCATCTCCACCCCCCCCATGATTTTGGTTGCAAATGGCTAATATTATAGTTACATATATGTAATCCACCGCCTTAAATAACAGCGATAACTTTAACAAATAAACACAGATTTTCATGGAAAATAACTGGGGCCAAAAATCAGGAGGTGGAGAGCCCCGAAAAAGATATTTTTCGATTGTCCAATGCATGGATTTTCATGTTTTGAAATTTTTGCATGGCAGCCAACAATAAGGGCAAATTCCTTTTCTTTTTTAAGCCGACCTGAATTATGTCTCGATCTGTGTTAACTACTCCGCTGTTATTAAGAAATTTTTCAAAAATGGTCATATCGGAACAATGCGAATAGCCTTCCAGGTCCAGGGCAAACAATCTGTAAAGGTTATGCGCCGTAATGGACAGCAGTAAAATCAAAGTCAACCTTAATAACCATTGATGAAGATATCCTGTTCAGGTGAGCCGAACTCGATTTGTTCTGAGATACTTTTTTCCACCAGCCAGCGCCGACTATACTTGCGAATTAAGGTTTCCAGGTCAATTCTGAAATCATTAGTAATAACCAAGGCCGGCTTAACTTTCCCCTGCCCGCCAATAATAGCCACCTGCCGAACTTTTTTGTCATAACCTTTCAGATTAATTCTTTCTTCAAAAACGGCTAAGCAGCCTGCCTTTCCCGTCAGCACACATCACACGGATTGTTTTGCGTTTTTTGGCGGGAGCATTGTTAACTTTTTCGATGATCCTTTTCCCTCTCGATCTGATAGTGATAAATTTTACCCCATCATTGTTTAACCTGTTCAAATTCTGGTAATTGGTAAACTTGCCGTCAAACACTAAGTATCTGAGACTGTTATCCTTTTTCTTGCCCTCCCGGTAAAAATCCAGGAAATTCCAAGACGACGCTATGCTCATTTTTGTGTCTGACACCCGTATCACCGTAGTCAACGGTCCCGGAGTCCGGATCCTGTGCCAGGACAGCTAAGATGCTGGCTAAACCTTTGCCTCTTTTTCCCGAGAAATTATTTTCCAGGTGGCTATCATCTCCCCAATAGGGAATGGTTGTAAAATCAAGGTTTATAGTATCCGACAACAAATTGTTTGCTTTCCATATCTTGTTGAGTTCTTTCAAATGCTCCACATTCATCTCACGAGTCACCCGGTCGGAATAGGAAGTAAACCAACCCGTCTTCGGCAAATTATTAGCCCTACAACGAGACATGATATTTTAAGACCCTTAATTTCTTTTTTCTGTGCGAGAGGTAAGCACGGTGATTCCTTTTTTGGATCCATATTACCAATTCCAGCGCTTCATCAATATCGTAGGTTCTCATTGGCAAAACAATCTCCAGGAGTATCTTAAGCTGCGACAGCGTAGTGGCCGGCGCTTTTTTCCCCAATTTTATCTGCATATGCACAAGGAAAAAGTGCGCCGGCATGCAGCATAAGATATGGTGGTGCCAGAGTCACGGACTCCAGCCGGGATATTTCCTGACCTCGTAATGATCCATTCCCAATTCAGTTTTGCTCTCCCCGGAAGCATTGCTCAATAGCAGAAGCGGACACCGGAGTGGCCAGACGAAGGTTTTCAGCCTGGCGCTGTGTGGAGCATTGCTTATATAATATGAATAGGTGGGCGCCTCACCCAGGGTACGCTTTATAACCAGCCGGACGGTTTTATCGGGTAAGCCCTTCCGGCACAGGATTACCTCTCTCCTGGTGAACTCATAAGTTACCGGCCCTTTGGTTCCTTCCGAAACCGTCCGCCGATACCAAAAGTATGGATTGATGTTTTGGGCCGGAATATCAATCCGAACCGGCTTCCCATCCCACTTCTTGACCACTTTCCGAACCTTTAGCTTCCCCTTATACCGATACTTTTTCTCCACCACCAGCGGCTGCTTTAGCACACACTGGGTTGAGCAGGGCGCCGCCAGAAAATAAATCACCCTACCCTCATAAGAGTCAATCGCCCCGATAAAGTCAGGACTGTTTCCATAAACGGTATCCCCGGTTACATATTTAAAGGGGATTACTCCTTCCTCAGC
>QIEW01000216.1 GCA_003230535.1 bacterium | reverse complement strand
TTATTCATAAATCCACGGCAAACATTGATGATGTTATTTGAATACAGCTAGTTACAAAATAACGGTCAAAAAACAAAATGGCTCATACAAATTACCGGAAACTCCCGCTATGGAAGCGACCAACTCCGAACGTGCTTATGATCCCGAATAATTCGGGTTAAAAAGCCCCGAAATGCTCTCAAAATACCTCCAACTCAAAATAGGCGGTGGATTTTGGACGTCATGAGCTATTGTTTTTAAGTTAATTTTGTTTTATATTCATTATAAATGTAAGTCCAGGAATTCAGATAATTTTAAATATAGATAATTGTTCGATATGCCCCCTCAAAGCTTACGCGAGTTTATTGACATTCTCAGGAATAATGGTGAGTTGGCGGAGGTTGACGTTTCGGTAAACCGGGAGTTGGAAATTACTGAAATTGCCATCCGAATGGTTGAAAATCAAGCGGCAAAATCTGGCGGGCCGGCTCTCTTTTTTTCTAATGTCAGAGATTACGATATTCCTCTCCTGATTAATGCTTTTGCTTCTGAAAAGAAAGTATGCTTGGCGTTAGGGGTTAACTCTATTGCCGAGCTTCAGGCAGAGATTGGGGAGATGACAAAGGGTGAAGCGCCCGCAGGATTTAAGGATAAGCTTAAAGCTCTGTTTAAATTAAGGCGCTTTGCCTCTCTCAAGCCTAAGCTGGTCAAATCCGGCCCCTGTCAAGAGGTAATTTTAAAAGGCCGTAGTTCCGGACTCCAACCTTCCTTAGCTAAGTTTCCCATTCTAAAATGTTGGCCTGAAGATGCCGGTCAATATATTACCCTGCCTTGTATAATTAGTAAGGACCCTGAGACTGGTCGGCGTAATGTAGGTATCTATCGCATGCAGGTATTTGATGAGCGCACTACTGGCACCTGCATAAACATGGCGCTTTCCATTACCGGAAGGCTTCCCTGAAAGGTAAGCCCTTAGAGGTGGCGGTGGCGATTGGGGCGGAGCCGGCGGTAACCATAGCTGCTTGTGCGCCTCTGCCGGAAGGGATGGATGAGTTGTTATTGGCGGGCTTCCTGATGCGTAAGCCTGTGCCGTTGGTAAAGTGCCAAACAGTGGATCTGGAAGTGCCGGCTAGCTCGGAAATTGTACTCGAAGGTGTAGTTTATCCTGAGGAGCAGCGGTCGGAGGGGCCCTTCGGCGATCACCGAGGTTATTATTCTTTGGCTGAGCCGTTCCCTGTGTTTCACATTAACTGTATTACCCACCGCCGGAATCCAATTTACCAAACTACGGTTACCGGGCGTCCTCCTACCGAGGATTATTGTATCGGACAGGCCGCGGCGCGCATATTTTTGCCTCTATTAAAAGCTCTCATCCCTGAGCTGATAGATATGAGTTTTCCTCCGGAGGGGGTGTTTCATAATCTGGTTATTGTCTCCATCCGCAAACAATACCCCTGGCAGGCCAGAAAGGTGATGCATACTTTGTGGGGGTTCGGGCAGCTTATATTTTCAAAAATTATTGTGGTGGTGGATGAAAATGTAGACGTACATAACCTTTCGGATGTATTATGGACGGTAGGGAATAATATCGACCCTAAATGGGATTTAGTAATCTCGGAAGGGCCGGTGGATATGCTGGATCATTCGGCGAGGCGCAAGCACTTGGGGACGAAAGTGGGGATCGATGCCACGGTGAAGCTCCCCGAGGAAGGTTTCCACGGTAAATGGCCCGCTGAGATTGTGATGAGCCAGGAGATTAAGGAATTAGTGGATAGGAAGTGGAAGGAATATGGGTTCTAGCAGTTGGCGTAATGTAGTTGTTTTATATCGGATGACTACCGTCAGGTGGATGTGGTTGGCGTTGCCGTTTGCCTTGATGGGAGCGATATTGGCGGCGGGGGGTATGCCTGACCTCTCCAAGCTGGGCTGGATATTATTGGCTTTTATCGGCGCCCGTAATGCCGGGATGTACCTTAATCGTCTGATAGACAAGGAAATAGATCAGCAAAATCCCCGCACAAAAAACCGCGAGCTTCCCCAAAATCAAATCTCTTATGGGGTGGTTATCGGGGCTACGGCGGTCAATTTTGCCCTGTTTTGCCTGGCGGCCTACCAACTTAATCCGCTCTGCTTTTATATCGCCCCGGCCCTGATGGCGGCCATTATCCTTTATCCTTACGGTAAGCGTTTTACCTGGGGATTGCATTTCATGTTGGGCGGCATAATGGCGTTTGCACCATTAGGAGCTTGGATAGCTATCCGGGGAAAGGTGGAGTTACCGGCGCTCATCTTAGCGGGTGGGGTTTTAGTGTGGTGCGCCGCCTTTGATGTTATCCTCGATATTCAGGACGCCCGGTTCTACAAGAAAGCCGGCCTGCATTCTTTACCGACTATTCTCGGCGATAAACGTTCCATTCAGGTGGCTCTTGCGCTGCATATCTGGGGGTTGTTCTGCTTTTGGATGCTGGCTTGGTGGACAGAGTTGGGCGGGATCTATTATGGAGGGCTGATATTGATTGGCCTGCTGCTGGCCTACGGCTATATGGTGGCGCTGGTTAAAGGGTTCGGCAGTTATCAGCGGCTGGCATACTGGTTAAATGTGAGCATGAGCGGCGTTTTCCTGCTGGCTACAGTGGCGGACATTTTCTTTAGAACTTGAGGTCCCGAATAATTCGGGATCATAAACACGCTCCCGTTGGTCGCTTCCATAGCGGGAGTTTTCGGTAATTTGTATGAAAATTTTGTTTTCGTGTGCTGTCGGGTCCTCAGACCTGACAGCCTGAACGAGCGGCAGGTTTCCTGAACCTGCCGCCACCTGAACCTGAAAAGTTCGCACCGAAATAATTTTTCTGTATAAGTTCAGGTATAGTAGCGGCGGCAAGGGTAAATCGGAGATGTAATTACCTTCTGGAACGATTATTATCGATGGGTATGGCTGTTTTTTGTTTGTTATTATTGTTAAGCTCAATGGGTTGCCGGCCTGAGGAGAAAGAGGAATT
>QIEW01000343.1 GCA_003230535.1 bacterium | reverse complement strand
AATTGGTTTATCCTCCGCGCTCTCTGTGTCCTCCGCGGTTAATAATTTATGGTTTTGGTAGATTGTCAATCCTTGCGTAAGGTGAGTTAGGAAGTAAGAAAAAGTAACCACACACCCTGAAAATCAGCAAAAACCTTATCTGATTATTATCCCCCTGTAAACGGTTACTGCACGAGAAGGCTCGTCTCCTATTTTATTTTTTCTTCTTCAGGTTGGAAGGTTTGAAGCGGCGGCTTGCGGTTCTCATCGGTTCCGGCTAGGTAACCAAACAGTTCCCAGAGCTCTTTGTTTATTTTCATACTAAGCAGGTGTACCGGAATATTTACCGGACAGACGCGGGAACATTCTCCACAATCAGTACAACGGCCAGCCACATGGAAGGATCTTATCATATGGAACCAACGGTTTTCACTGAGCGTTACTTCAGCCTTACTCCAATGAGGACGCCTCGCCTCTACCAAACATTTGTTCTGGCAGTAACAAACCGGACAAACGTTTCGGCAGGCATAACAGCGGATACATTTTGAAAAAGCTTTCCCCCAAAACTGCTCCCGTTGCGGAATACTCATCGCCTCCAACTTATTCAGTTGGGAGAAAGGCGGTTTGCGGTGGGCATCCGCCTTCAGTAGCTCACCAATCAATATATCGTAAACTAAGGGATTAGGATAATCGCACTCCAAACACTTGTCATAATATAAATCAGCAAGATCGGCGGACACTTCCTCTTGTTCTGTAAATACCATAATTGTTTGCTCGTCTTGTTCTATCCGGGCAACTTTATCTATATCTATTTGGGAGCTAAGTTTCCGTGGATCTATTTTGCCGGTGCAAGGTAACCCGATAATAAGCAGCTTCTCCCGATCCAGGATACCTTCCCCGAGAAGCTCCACTATAGAACGAGAGTCGCAGCCTTTCACCAAAACCCCCACTTTTTCTTCCGGATTGAAAAGCCATCCCGGCGGGCGTTTCTGCGGCGGCAGATAAGCAGCCAGGTTATGGATACAGAAGCGGTTCCAGACCAGCCTCTCCACCTCGGCTGCTTCCCGAATAAAGAACGGCGCCACATGTAGCGGATCAAACCCCGGCTCATAACCGATCACATGACTTACTTGCGGCAGAATTTCCACAAGTTTCTTTTTAAGCTCCTTAAGCTGCTCTGCTAACTCCATCAAAACTCTCCTGGTAACAGTGTAGACCCGAATAATTCGGGACTTATAATACGCTCCCGTTGGTCGCTTCCATAGCGGGAGTTTTTTGGTGATTTGTATATTTTTTGATACTTGAGGTGGAAATTATATAAAGCTGTTATTGTTAATTTACCGTAAGTATTAAGATTAACTACCACTAACAATTTAATAGCTCCAGGTTCTACCTGGTTTCTGACCGTTATTTTGTAAGTAGCTGTATTCAAATAACATCATCAATGTTTATCGCGGATTTATGAATAATCCGGGTAGACTAACTGTTAAGACTTAGTGACTATTTTTGTGCTGCCCGACAACTCCTGATCGCCTGATTCAAGCTCTTTTATTTGCTTGGTAAACTCAGTGACAATCTGCTGCCAGCGCCGACCTTCGGCAGCCGAGACCCAGACATAACGGAAACGCTCCGGCTGGATGCCGACAAACGGCAAGAAACGGCTGAGGAGCTCCAACCGCCGCCGGGCATACAAATTCCCCTCCCGATAATGGCAATCCCCCGGATGACACCCGGAGACCAATACTCCATCCGCCCCATCAAGCAGAGCCTTCATGGGCAGCAGGGGGTTTAAGCGCCCCGTGCAGGGCAGGCGGATAATCCTTACCGATGCCGGCTGCTTCATCCGGCTGGTGCCCGCCATATCAGCCCCGGCATAGGAGCACCAGTGACACAAAAATCCTATAATGCGCGGTTCATCTGACATAGAGTTGGTCACTTTCTGTTGCATCTAACGGCTCCCTCGCTGATATGTGCTACCCCGTATAGCCGCAAACACCGGTGCGGGGTGAGTTGACCAACGGCATAAACATTTCTTCGCCGCATTCATGTTCCTCGTCACCGCAGGATTCACAATATAACTCCCCACAGGCGGCACAGATAAGGGTTGCT
>QIEW01000004.1 GCA_003230535.1 bacterium | reverse complement strand
ATGCTATCGTCAGAATACCAGCCATCACCACCATCTCCGATTGAGTACCGGAATATAACCCGACCATCAACCCCAAGGTAGTAATGATCGCTGAAGTTAAACCAAAACTTAATCCCGTTTTCAGCGAATGTCTCATCGGAGTTCATTTGTTGCGGATAGATAGAAAATGCAACCAATACCCATCTGACGGGCATAGTTACCGTTTAAAGGTAAGTTAACTATGGCAGGGTTAATAAATCAAGTCACAACTATTATTTACTCAACTACAAGAAATTATAAAAACTTACGATGGCTAACTTGCTATGGACATTAAACAAACTGACCGCCGGTGATTGTTAATGCTTAATGCTGCGGAGCGGGAGCTTTTCCCTCGGCCGGGAGCTTTGCTTGGGCTTCAGCCGGCAGCTCTTTGGTTAACATAGCTATGACCTCCTCCCCTTCCGGTCGATAAATGTATCATAAATCCAAAACAAAGTGGGGTTAAGCCGCCAATAATGTAAATAGACCATGCGGTTGGTGTCCGGGTCCTCATCCTTCATGGCGTGCATCAGGGGCACTTGCGAGCAGCCGCAGCCGCGGCAGTCGGCTTCCTTGCCGTAAGCGCAGTGGTATTTGTATTTGCCGTCGGCCGCGTAAAACTCGAATAATCTCTTGGTTACACACTTTTCCAATGAATTCCAGGCGGACAGTCCCCCAGTGGTCTTAAGATAATACCCGACCCGCTCAGTCATAAAAATCCGCTCGCCGAACTCCCGACGGTACTCAACCAGCTCATCTACTACTGTATCTCTCTCCTTCAGCGGGATAAATTCCTGATTATCCTTTGGGTTCATTCCAACAGTGGGGCAGTAAAAACAGAAGTAGATCCCCCCGACATTGGGGCGCCGGATAAATTCTTCAATGGTTTTACGCAGATGATAACGGTTGGACTGACAGACTGTAATGTGTATCATTATCTGTTTGTCCTGGCGATCCAGAATGTCAATCACCTTTTTAAATATTCCCTTCCCCCGCAAACGATCATGAATTTCTTCAGGTCCGTCAATGGACAGGGAATAGAGAGCCTCATTTACATCGGGATAGCCTAAAGTGCCATTAGTAAAAATCTTTGTGAAATCAAAAATCCGCCCGGCTTCCCAACAGATACGTTCCCGAAGAAGGGGTTCCCCGCCCAAAAGATAAATCACCCTGACCCCCTTGGTGCGCAGCCTCTTCATGAACTTTATCATCTCATCGTCAGGCAAATCCGGACGATGCTCCTGCCGCCACCAATAGCAATGGGTGCAGCGCAAATTACAGCGGTTGGTGACATCCAGCCCTCCGCCAACCAGCACTTCCCGCTCAATATGCTTGGGGAACTTCCACGCCGTTAAATATCTGCTGCAAGTATGTAATAATCCCATATCATTATTCGGTGATTGTTGATAAGTCTCTTCTCATTTCCTGAACCATTCGTTGGCACACCAGATCCACAGTTCCTGAAATTACCTCATCCATCCATGGCTCCTCGCCAATGACATTTTCCCCTTCCGCCTTCCCTTCCCAAATCTTCTCCCCGGTATTCAAATCCCACACCTCCACATATACCTGGAGCACCAGGGTGTTAGGGAAATACATCGCGGAGACGAAATAGTCCGCCGAGACGCTGATGATATATTTAGCTTTCAGCCGCGAATATAAATAACGTAACTGCTCAAAATCAATAATTGGAGATTGTTGATATCCAGTAAGATACTCTAAATAATCATCCCACAAATCCTGCTCGTCAAATATCCGGTCAGCCTCTTCATCGGTAATTACTCTCAACTTGCCAAAGTACTTTTTCATACTTCGGTTGAAATACTTTGTTACCCGCTCCTCAGCCAGACCTCCCCCCATGATGCTTCTGACAGGCAATAACACCACCGCTGTGCCCGGAGTAAATCGGTTGAGATCAGATACCCGCCGATATTTTTCGCTAGGCGTGAAAGCCACAAAGCCACTCTGGAAATAATCTTTAATAATTTCGGCATCCATAACCTGGCAACCGGCGCCTAGCAGCAGCAAACCCACTACCGCCAACTTTTTGTAGAATTTGCCAATCTGAACAAAACTCCCTTCATGAGAATGTAATACCAAGTTGCATTTAAAGATAAACTAATTATCTTTGATGTCGGCTTGTCTCAAGCCGAAAGCGATAAGGGTAGCGGCGCCCTGTGGGGTTTAGGCCTGAGACAGGCCGAAACATCTATACGAACATCTACATGATATTTATATTATGTGCTGTCGGGTCCTCAGACCTGACAGCCTGAACGAGTAAAAGTCCGCACCGGCTGGCGCGCTAAGTTCTCCTAATTTTGAGCTGGTGGACATCGACCGTTGAAGGGGCGGAAGTCAAAGGACAGACCGCCTTCTGGGTCTTGGGGAAGGCGATCACCTCCCTGATAGATTGGGCGCCGACCAGGATAGCCAGCAGCCTATCCAACCCTAAAGCGATCCCGCCATGAGGCGGAGCCCCATATTCCAACGCTTCTAAGAGAAAGCCGAACCGCTCCCGGGCCTCTTCCTCCGGGAATCCCAGGGCGGAAAACATCCGGGCCTGAAGTTCCGGTTGATGGATACGAATGCTGCCGCCGCCTAATTCTTGACCGCTGATTACCAGGTCATAGGCGGCTGCCCGCACCTTTTCCGGAGCGCTATCGAGGAGCGGCAGATCCTCATGTCTTGGCGAAGTAAACGGATGGTGCAGGGCCTCGTAACGCCCCTCATCCTGATTATATTCCAGCCAGGGGAAATCCACCACCCACAACAGGGAAGTTTGTGACTTATCTATAAGATTAAGCTTTCGGCCCAATTCCAGCCTTAACCGCCCTAAAACAGACCGCGCCACATCCAGCTTATCAGCCACCAAAAGGATCACATCGCCAGGATGAGCCAGGAAGGATTTGGAAAGCTCCTTCAACTTTTCCGGTTCCAGTACCTTTTCTATCGGCGAGGAAAAACCGTCAGTCTGTACCTTGATCCATACGAGACCGCCGGCCCCGAAACTCTGCGCCAGCCCTACCATCTCATCCAACTCGCGGCGGCTGAAATCTTTCCCCCCTATAAGTCCCTCCGCTTTATCTACCAATGCCTCTGCTAAGGCTAAATCTGGCCTTGTCTTTCCCCTGCCGGGGATACAGAACCCTCGCACCACACCCCCTTTGTCCAATACCCGCCTAAACACCCGGCACTCCGTATCAGAAAGCGCCCCGGATACA
>QIEW01000225.1 GCA_003230535.1 bacterium | reverse complement strand
CCGTAGACAATATGCTCAGCCGAGCTATAGATGCTATACTTATCTTGATTGAACAGGGAATAGCGGCTGCCATGAACAAAGTTAATCCCAAAGACAAATAACTGCCAGGTTGATGAAGTTGCTGATATTATATACATTTATTGGTAGAGAAGTTATTTTTTACCTGTAACTGTTATCATTATTAAGGAACTAAATCATCACCAACCGATATCGACACATAAATCCCAACATAGTAAAGATCGGAAGCGAAAGTATAATTGCTAAAATTCCGGGGGGTTCTAAATTATGATCAATGGTATGACCGGCTATGGGTCAGGTAGTTATACTGACCGGGACATCAGGTTGGATGTAGAAGCTAAATCGCTTAACCACAAGTATCGCGACATTTGTGTTCATCTGCCAAAGCCCTTAGCCCGGCTGGAGCATGATATCAGGCGGAAGCTCCAGCAACAGTTTCTGAGGGGACGTTTTGATGTGTGGGTTAAGATAGAAACGGTCGATTTTCCATCCCGGAAATTGAAGCTTGATCTGTCGTTAGTTAATCAATATTTAGTCTGTCTCCAGGAATTACAACAGAATTTGGGAATAAAAGGGGAGATAGACATAAAACTTATCGCCAGGAATCCATCTCTATTCACACTTGAGGAGAATGAAACTGATATGGGGGATCTTTCCGTTCCAATATCGGCGGCTTTAGAGCAGGCATTGGAATCATTGGCTAATATGCGGACAGAAGAAGGCCGGGCGCTGGATGCTGAAATTCGCCGGCTTTCCACCTCTCTCAGTCAAATCCTAACCAAGATTGAACAACGGTTTCCTGAATTTATCAAGGATTATCAAGCCCGGCTTATCAGTTCTGTGAAGAGGCTGGCTAATGATATAGAAATAGAACCTCTACGGGTAGCTCAAGAGGTGGCGCTGTATGCCGACCGCTCTGATATTGGGGAAGAGCTGGTCCGCCTCCAAAGTCATTTGGAGCAGCTGGGGTGTTTTTTAGACGAGGAAGGCGCCGTGGGTAAAAAGCTGGATTTTCTTATCCAGGAGATAAACCGTGAATTAAACACCATTGGATCAAAAGCTTCTGATACGTTTATTCTCCATTTGGTGGTGGAAGCTAAGGATATATTGGAAAAAATCAGGGAACTAGTCCAGAACGTGGAGTAAATGCTTTATACAGAATCGCTTGCAAAATTAGTGGCCGAACTAAAGCGGATGCCAGGTATCGGCAATAAGAGCGCCGAACGGTTAGCGTTGTATATTTTGGGTTTACCCAAAGACGAAGCCGGGAAACTAGCGCAGGCTATCCTCCAGCTTAAGGAGAGGATATTCTATTGCTCTCGCTGCGGGAACATTACCGAAGTGGATCCCTGCACTATTTGTCAGAGCCCGGCCCGGGATGCCGGTATTTTATGTGTCGTTGAGTGGCCCAATGATCTATTGGCCATTGAGAAGACCAGGGGGTTTCGGGGACACTATCATGTCTTAATGGGGGCTATCTCCCCGAAAACTAATATCGGACCGGAAGCGTTGCGGATAAAGGAACTCCAGGCCAGGGTGAGTTCCCAACAAGTAAGGGAGATAATCCTGGCTACCAGTCCTACTCTGGAAGGGGAAGCTACCGCCATGTATCTCTATGAGGTCCTCAAACCTCTGGGGAGGATTACCCATGGGGGGCGAATTGGAGTTTGCCGATGAGTTAACCATTTCTAAGGCCATGGAAGGACGGCTGGAAATGTAAGGTTCGGCTATTTGTAATTACCGGGCCTCCTCCCTGATTATTCATAAATTCACGGCAAACGTTGATGATGTTATTTGAATACAGCTAGTTACAAAATAACGGTCAAAAAACGAAATTTTCATATAAATCACCGAAAACTCCCGCTATGGAAGCGACCAGCGGGAGCGTGTTATAAATCCCGAATTATTCGGGAGGATAAGTTTTTCAGGAATATGTTGACATTACGATTAGGACTAGCCCAGATCAATGCTGTTTTAGGGGATTTGGATAGCAATATTAAAAAGATCGACTTCTTTGCCAGAGAAGCTCAAGATAAAGGGGTGGAGCTATTGCTCTTCCCTGAGTTAGCCCTTACCGGCTACCCTCCGGAGGATCTCCTGTTTAATACTTGGTTCATCGAGTGCAACTTGGCCGCTTTGGGCAAGTTGGTCAGGGTTACCGCCGATGTCAGTCCTGTCATGGTAGTAGGGTTTGTGGACGAGGTGGGAGACAAACTCTATAATTCCGCCGCCGTAATCTATAGGGGAGAAATAAAGAGCGTTTATCATAAAATTATTCTCCCAAACTATGGCGTATTTGATGAGAGGCGCTATTTTCACCATGGAGAGACTATTCCGGTACATAAGATTGGGGATGTTGTTGTAGGGATAACCATTTGTGAAGATATCTGGGAAGAGGACGGCCCGGCTGTGGAACAGGCCGGACAGGGAGCGCAGCTGCTGGTTAATATCAGCGCTTCCCCTTATTATATGGGCAAAGAAGAGCTTAGGTATAACATTATGGCTCAGCGAGCCCGGGAAACCGGTGTCCCGGTAGCTTATAATAATTTAGTCGGCGGGCAGGATGAATTGATATTTGATGGGCAAGGGATGTTAATTGGTCCCCAGGGGGAGCTTCTTGCCAGAGGAAGGCAGTTTGTCGAAGAATTGATGGTAATTGATGTTCCAATTGCAAAACCAACCCCAGCCCGCTTTACCGGAAAAACAATTATGCTCCTTGCCGAAGACCATGCTAAACCGCCCAAATCACCTTTGGAGCCCCCTGTCGCAGAACCCCTGGAATGTGAGGCCGAGGTCTACCGGGCATTAAGCCTGGGCCTGAGTGATTATGTGCGGAAAAATGGTTTCACGTCCGTAATATTAGGAATATCAGGGGGAATAGACTCTGCGCTTACCGCAACAATTGCCTATGATGCGTTGGGAGTTGCAAAGGTAAAGCTGGTATTTATGCCGTCCCGATATACAGCCGATGAGAGCCGGAGGGATGCCGAGCAGTTGGCCCAAAATTTAGGTGTAGAATTGTTAGCGCTCCCGATTGACAAGTTGCTTACAGAATACCTAAAGCTGCTTGTCCCCTCTTTTAAGGGCCTGGCCCCGGATAAAACAGAAGAAAATCTCCAAGCCCGCATCCGCGGCAACCTGATCATGGCTTTATCTAATAAATTTGGCTGGCTGGTATTGGCTACCGGTAATAAAAGCGAGATGAGCGTGGGCTATGCTACTCTATACGGGGATATGGTGGGAGGATTTGCCCTCATTAAAGACGTCCCCAAAACCCTGGTCTATAAATTGGCCGAATACCGCAACCGGGTGGCCGGACATGACCTTATCCCCCATAATATTATGCTCCGCGAGCCTTCAGCCGAGCTGAGAGAAAACCAGAAAGATAGCGACACCTTGCCTCCCTACCCTGTCCTGGACCCGATTATCGAAGCCTATGTAGAGAAAGACCTGCATTGGGAGGATATCCAGGGCATGGGCTATGATCAGCGGTTGATCACTGAGGTTCTCAAAATGGTCGACCGTAGTGAATACAAGCGCCGACAGGCTCCCATTGGGATAAAGATCACCCCCAAAGCGTTCGGTAAAGATCGCCGGATGCCGATCACCAATTGCTTTCGGTATTCGGGCAAGAATCACTCGTTGTGCTAGTAGAGCATCCATTTTTATTTGATGGGTTGATAAAGTCTTTTAGTCCTCTCTCCCCTGGGGGGAGAGAGTTAGAGTGAGGGGGAAAG
>QIEW01000500.1 GCA_003230535.1 bacterium | reverse complement strand
ATGAGTTGCAGAAGTACTACTCTCTGTGACCTCTGCGTTCTCTGCGGTTAAAATCACCGAGCCTTGGTCAGTATTTTAGTTTGCCGTAACTTGAGAGCCTCTTGCAAAAGTCATTTTAAAAAAGTTAGCCATACTATATGTTGGGGCAGTGGCCCCAACGCTACCCATATAGGGTAGGCCATGGCCACCGCCCTGGCACTTTTGCAAGAGGATCATTAGGGAATTATATAAATTTAATCGTTTTATGTGCTGTCGGGTTCTCAAACCCGACAGGCTGAATGAGTGGCAGGTTTCCTGAACCTACCACCACCTAAAAAGTCCGCGCCAAAGGTGCGCTAAATTTATCTACTATGCCCCTTTCCAGGACAATTACACTTTCTAAAATTCCGAGCGCTTACAAGGGAATAAAGCGCTTAAAGCAAATATCTGCGGTTTTCATTCGCTGCGGATTTTACGATGTCGTTTCCCGAACCAGTATTAGCGGTGTCTCCGATAGGCTGTCCAGGCGGGAACGGGATTACGCCGGAGAAGCAGGCGGGAAAAATCTTACCGCCCCTCAAAGGCTCCGGATGGCCTTTGAGGAGTTGGGCCCGACGTTTATTAAGCTGGGGCAAATGCTCAGTCTTGAACCGGATATTATCCCGGCCAATTTTGTAGAAGAGTTTAAAAAGCTCCAGGATAAGGTTCCTCCCTTCTCCTTTGAAGAGGCCCGGGAAATAATCGAATCCGAACTGGGAGAAAGCCCGGGAAAATTATTCCGCTCTTTGAACCCTACGCCCATGGCAGCCGCTTCCATATCCCAGGTACATGCAGGGGAGCTTTTCTCCGGCAAAAAAATAGTCGTTAAAATACAGCGGCCGAATATTGAAGAAGCCATCCGGGAAGACATCAATATCCTGACCCGAATTGCCAGAACGATGGAGAATAAGTTGGACAACATGGAGCTTCTAAATCCGGTGGCTGTAGTCGGAGAATTCAAAAATTTTATCACCAAGGAAATGGACTTTACCAACGAGGCCGCCAGCATTGAGCGGTTTACCAACAATTTTAAAGATGATCCGACAATTTGTATTCCTGAAGTATTCTGGGATTTTACCACCCCGCGGGTGTTGGTGTTGGAACACCTGGAAGGCCTGGAGATGGACGAGGTAGACAAGATGCGGGAGATCGGCCTGGATCCGGTTGAGATCGCTAAAGTCGGCCTGAATGCTTTTGCTAAACAAATTCTCGATCATGGATATTTCCACGCCGACCCCCATCCGGGCAATTCCCTGGCCATGCCGGACGGACGGGTGGGCCTCATTGATTTTGGCATTATGGGCTTTATCGACAAGGAACTCATGAATAATCTGGCTAACGTTTTTATCGGTTATGCCGAACATGACTACGACCGGTTGATCACAGTTTACATAAACATGGGCTTGATCACTGATAGTATTGATCTCAAAAGTTTCAAGTATGATTTGATGGATGTAAGTGAACCCTTCTATGGCCGGTCGCTCAAGTATATCAAAGTAAAGGAGGTTTTTGATCGGGTGATCTCCTTGGCGATGAAATACCGGATACGTCTGCCCCGGGAACTGGTTCTCCTGTTCAAGACTATGATTGCCCTGGAAAACATGGGAAAAAACCTCTCTCCGGAAGCAAATATATTAGAAACCATGAAACCTTACGCCATTCGCCTGCTGGAGAGGGGTCATGACCCAAAGGTTGTGATGAGCAATTTACGGCATGACTTTTTCAACTATGCCAACATCCTCAAAAACTCTCCCGATCTGTTTTACAAGATTCTGAATAATTTCGCCCTGGGCAGCCAGAACATGAACTTGACCGTCAATATCAATCGGGTAGAGGAGGTGGGGAGGGGTATTATGCACAGTTTTAATCGAATAGCGCTGGGCATGGTAGCCGGGACGTCTCTATTGGCGGGTTCCTGGATTCTTGCCTCAGAACATCAATTCTTCCCCGTGTCTTTCCCTGCTATTGGGATTGACAAAATACCTCTCACTACCTTGCTTGGGCTTGACTGCCTTTACTATGGCCACTTTTTTAGGTACTTGGCTCGTATTTACTATCTTCTTTAGAACAAAGTAGCCGCCGGACACTTGCCTTGGGGGGGGAACCTGTTGGAGCTATCGCAGAAAACCCTCTGCTTCTGATTAATAAGGCGGCTTATCAGTCTCCTTTTCAAGTCCCAGCATAATGCAATCGTAAAAAGTGCTGGCAGCATAAGAACTTAGCGCACCTTCGGTGCGGACTTTTTAGATTAGGTGGTGGCAGGTTTCCTGAACCTGCCGCTCATTCAGGCTGTCGGGTTTGAGAACCCGACAGCACAAGAAAACTTATCTGCTTGTTTTATTGGACATAAAAAAGGAAATTCCTATACGCTCTAGTTAAAATAATTAAGATAATTTGTCATTTTATGCTTGTATTATTATTGGTTTTGTGGTATTATAGTTAATAAATTCAAATTATTATCAAGGAGGCGACATGTTTTTTACCAATAAAGGTTCATCCGACTAAAGCGTACTTTGCCTGGTGGATAGCCATAATTCTAAGCTTGAAAAATTCTATATCTCTAAAGCCATAAGCTTGGCGT
>QIEW01000249.1 GCA_003230535.1 bacterium | reverse complement strand
TTATGTTACAAAGGTAAACCCCTCGGGCTCAGCCCTTCTCTACTCCACATACTTAGGTGGAAATGGTACTGATTTCGGTTATGGCATTATTGTAGATAGTGATAGAAATGCACATCTAACAGGGTTCACAAAATCCACTGACTTTCCGACTGCATCTCCAATCCAGGCAAGCAATGCTGGGGGTAAGGATGTTTTTGTCACAGGGATAAATGCCTTTGGCTCTTTCACATACCTCGGTGGAAGTGGTGATGAGCTCGGTTATGACATTGTTTTAGACAGCTCTGAAAATGTGTTTGTAATAGGTAAAACCACCTCCATCGACTTTCCGACTGTATCTCCGCTCTATGGAAGCAATGCAGGGGATTTCGATGCTTTTGTCGCAAAGATAGAACTGTCCAACTCACCCTCCATCCCCGGACTTTTAAATCCGGCAAATGGTCAGCAAGGTCTGCCCGCAACAGTAACCTTTAGGTGGAATCCATCCACAGACCCTGACGGTGACCCCGTGACTTATGATCTTTTTGTATGTGAAGATGAAAATTTTACAACAGGATGTTTCAATACATTTGATATAGCATCTCTTGAAAATAAAGCTATCTACTATGCAGGCATTGGTAGTGGTGTAGGGTTATTATTATTCGGGATAGTACTTGCAGGCGGTGTCAGAAACAGAAGGAAGATATCACTGATGATAGCAATGATTATGATAGCGGGAATACTTCTGGTCTCATGCGGCGGAGGTGGCGGCGGCGGTGGCGGTGGTACATCCAATGAGGTCAGCTATACAGTGTCAGGGCTTAAACCCGGCACTACATATTATTGGAAGGTAGTTGCAGACGATGGCAAGGGAGGTAGAACGGAAAGTCCGGTTTGGAGCTTTATTACACAGTAAACTCCGTTAGGAGGGCGAAGGTCTTCTAAGCGGTCCCTTATAATGATGTGCCCAGCTTCGCCTTACAGGCTACGTCGCGGCAGCCTTCTCTTATTATCAAGTTTCGAAGTGAAGTCAACTGGCGTGCCGAGCCGTAGCTTCGATTTTCGAAGCGAAGGCTGGTGGAGCTGATCCCGACTCGTCGGGACGACCTTCCCGATTCTTCGGGACGCTCTCAAAAAAAGGTCTTAGCTCAGTTGACTAAACCCTTCATGTATTTACTTGGTGGAGCTGATCGGGATCGAACCGACGACCTCTTGAATGCCATTCAAGCGCTCTCCCAACTGAGCTACAGCCCCTCTATTTTGTTTACTGGAAATTCTGATATTAATTCTTCAATAAATATTCGACTCTTTTGTTTCTTTATTGTTAACTCTCTTTTAACTGCTTCTACCCTTGTTTTATATGATTCATAATATACAAGTTGCCAGGGAACTTTACTCTTAGTTGATTTTGAGTGACTATTATTGTGCCTTTGTATTCGTTCATGAAGATTCTTGCATTGTCCTATGTAAAATGAACCATCCGACTCGCTCTTAATGATATAAGTAAAGTACATAAGAGCTTTATTCTTTCGACCTTTCCTATTCATCGGGACGCCTCATCAAATTGAACTGTCCGCCGCGGCGGATCCGCCTGAGGCGGAAGCTACAGCCCCGATGTACTACAGGGTATAGGGTATAAGGATTAAGGAACAGGGGATAAAAACTGTTCATAATTTACTTCTTAGCCCTATGCCTTTTGCCCTGTCTCGTCAGAGATTATAAAATAACACATTCTGCACTCTAATTTCCAACGGAAAATGTGGTTTTGATTTTCTTTTAAACCTATAATCTTGCTTGCCTCGTTGTCCCGAGGCGTCAGGACTATACTGGGCCTGTCCCGTTGTTTTCGGGAACAGCTTTTTTCATTGATGACCCCGCGGGGTAGTTCGGGTTGGTTTATTGCGATAGACCTGACGCCTTATGTCCCTGGATACGGCCATAGCTGATAAGAGATCATTAAAAATATTTGCTTGTCAAAAAAAGATTATGCATCTATAGTAAAATATATACATAAAAACTGATATATGGAGGTCACATGAAATTTTTTCAGGCTGTTTTGTTTGCGGTTATTTTATTGGCAGGGTTTATGGCATATGCTGAGGCAGGGGTAGTCATTACGAGTATCAATACATCATTTGATGACCCCCGGGATTCCGGCACCAGTACCGCGTATATAGGCGACAACGGTATGAGGGCAGAATCACGCGCCGAAGGTAAGAGCAACATTCTTATCTTTCGAAACGACAAAGAGGTTTTCTGGATGATTAATACAGCAGATAAGAGCTACACGGAAATGACCAAAAAGGACATCAAAAAGATTAAGGGCCAGATGGATGAGGCGATGAGGATAATGCAGGAGCAAATGAAGAACATGC
>QIEW01000438.1 GCA_003230535.1 bacterium | reverse complement strand
ACTTCCAGCCCTTCAGCGCCGATGGTGGTGGACACTACCGGCAGCCCCAGGCTCATGGCTTCTAAAATCTTGATCCTGGTCCCGCCGGCGACGTGGATTGGTACCACCAATATCCATGAGGGCTGCATAACCTGCTGGAAACTTTCGACGTTCCCTAGCAGATGAACATTCTTTCTTGCCAGCTTCTGAAGGCTATTTTTGGTATGGCGACCGGCAATATAGAATTCTATCTCCGGCATCTTATCCTCTACTAAGGGCAGCGCCTTGTCAGAGAACCAATGCAAGGCTTGTTCATTAGGGAGATAGTCCAGGTTGCCAATAAATGCTGCCGCTGGATGTGTGCCGGCTTCCGGCTTTAAAGGCCGATAGGACAAGGCCGAGGTATCCACCCCATTGGGAACGACTTCCACTACCGCTTGTGGTGCGATTATCTGTAATGCTTCCGCTTCTTGGTTAGAGCACACCAGACAGAGGCGCATTCGTTCGCAAAGCCGTCTCTCTAAGCTCTTCATCTTCTTCCATTGGGTATAAATATAACCGGTTTTCCAGGGGAAACGTTCTTGCCCCCGGAAGCGGTGAAGAATCAGCGATAACACATTATGGGTATCCAAGACGGTGATGGGGTTGCCGATAGCGGTATCTGAAGGAAAATGGAGCAGATACTGGGCGGCATCCAAGTGATTAAAATGAACCGCTTGATATTCCCGGGTGGATAGCTCGCAGAGAATGCCGGAGAGTAGCGACTGGGAAAAATTCTTGCACAAGGGATAAGGAATATCCCCCACAAGTCCTAACAGGATATAAGGTAAGACCGACGCCCCCCGGGGCTTTTTTTGCGGAAAAACTTTTATCTTGCCGCATAAGGACTCCAGGGCTGGGCAATTTTCTGCTTCCTGAGGATCCTCCACACCGGAAAGTAATGTTACCTGGTGTTCTTTAGCTAACAGCCTCAGAATATTAAAACTGCGAATATTCCCCCCGTCAGTCAAGGGGTAAGGGAATTTTTCAGTTACAAATAAAATTTTCATACAAATCACCGAAAACTCCCGCTGTGGAAGCGACCAACGGGAGCGTATTTATAAACCTCGAATTATTCGGGTTAAGGAAAAGGAAGCAGCTTCAGTTCTCCTGCTTCCCACAAGCCATAGCCTTGATCATGTCCTCCCCATGCCGGTAAAATAAGTAAGCGGTGTTTCCCCCGGTAGTGTTTTAATCCAGGTTTATGGAAATGACCACAGATAATGGTATCCACCCCCCGCTCAAACAACGCCTGGATCTTATCCTCATATAACCGGAACTCCCGGGCGGATTTCCCGGCGGCTATCTTCCGGCTCTGCTGACGGAGTTTTTTAGCCCCACCATCTTTGATCCATCCGGGCATTATAACATCCAGCAGGCGCCATGCTCGCCATACCCAGCGCCTGTAAAGCTGATAGTGGGTATCCTCTACTAAGTTGTCTCCATGGGTGAGATAGAAAAATTGTTCTCCAAGGTGCAGAGAACAACTCTCCCCATAAAACTTAACCCCAAATTCCGCCAGATACTTCTTTTGCAAGAGAAAATCCCGGTTTCCATAAATAAATCCAACCTCTCCCCCCGCTTGGACCGGCTCCTTCAGCTTCTCTATCACCAGTCGGTATCTGTCCCGGACAAAACGGCTGTTTATCCAGTAATCAAACAAATCCCCTAATATATAAAGATCGCCGCCTTTCTCAGCAACTAACTCTAAGAATTGCACAAAGAGACCGGCAACAGGAGTATGTTGATTTTGCAAGTGAAGATCGGCTACGAAAAATATTGGACGCATAAGTCTGTTCTCTGGCTATGTTAACACCAATCAGGCTCTCTGGGGAAGTGAAATCTGAGCGAGGCGGCTTGTTTTGTTTCACAAAAAAGGTGTAATATAGGTAATATAATGTTGATTTTAGGTCAGTATAGGGGAGAAGCCCTGAAGAGATGTGTGGCTTAAGTTAAACGTCTTTGGAAGATAAATAAGGAGAGATGATCATGCCTGAGGGGTCAAATCGTGATCTATCGGCGGCCCGGATTGCTAATATTCTTAAGAAGAGCAACCAGACCCTGGCTATTGCAGAATCTTGCACCGGCGGCCTGCTGGGGCACCTGATT
>QIEW01000449.1 GCA_003230535.1 bacterium | reverse complement strand
CTTAGGGACTTAGAACCTAAATTGAGCGATTTTGTGTTTGGGCAGCAGTATCCTTTTTGTTTTGTGCAGTCAGGTCCTCAGACCTGACTGGTGGTTTTAGGAGGTGTCAGATTTCCTGAACCTGCCACTCGTTCAGGCTGTCGGGTCTGAGGACCCGACAGCACAAATCCTAAAACGGTATATTGGATATTTTTGATCTTTTGATCTTTCGGCTTGTCTCAAGCCGAAAGCGCTAAGGGCAGCGGCGCCCTGTTGGGTTTCGGCCTGAGACAGGCCGAAACATCTATATGACATCTATATGAATATGATTGATTGCAGCTTGGTATTAGCCTTAAAACTGCGCCCCGAGGCAGTCTTTCGCAACAGCTTGACAATTATGGTCTCATATTTGGTAGGCTAAATTTTAGTAGTTATGCTTATTTATCAACCAAAAAGGATGATTTTAGAACTGGAATTTTATGCTTCGTCTAGGGGATATTGTAGAACAGATACTTTGTTATAATCCCAAGGCGAATGTGGATTTAATCCGCAAAGCCTATGTTTTCTCCGCCAAAGTACACCAGGGACAGGTGCGCCTCTCTGGAGAACCTTATCTAACCCATCCCTTAGAAGTATCGGGAATATTAGCTGGTTTGCGCCTGGATACAACCTCAGTCGCGGTAGGGCTATTACATGATACGGTGGAAGATATGCCGTTTACCTCCTTAGACGAGATAGAGCGGGTGTTTGGTAAAGATGTTCGCAGCTTAGTAGACGGGCTTACCAAAATCGGGAAAATTCCTTACCGAAGCACGGAAGAGAGAACCGCAGAAAATTTCCGCAAGATGATCCTGGCGATGTCGGAAGATATTCGGATAGTACTGATTAAGTTGGCGGATCGGCTGCATAATATGAGAACGCTTCAGTATATGCCCCCTGATAAGCAGCGGCGCATTTCCCTGGAGACGCGCGATATATATGCTCCGCTGGCTAACCGCTTAGGAATGGCTAACATAAAATGGGAACTGGAGGATTTGTCCTTCCGGTATTTGGAACCGGAAATTTATCAGGAAATAAAGCGCAAAGTAGCCGCCAACCGTAAAGAGCGAGAGACGCTTATAAAGAAAGCCATTTCCATTATTCAAGCGGAGTTGGATAAGGTTAAAATTAAAGATAGCGTAGAAGGTCGGCCCAAGCATTTCCACAGCATTTATAATAAGATGCTCCGCAAAGGCATTCCTTTTGAGGATGTCTTTGATTTAGTTGCCGTGCGGATTATTACTGATACTGTGGCGAACTGTTACACCTGCTTAGGGATAGTCCACTCTCTGTGGACGCCTATCCCGGGGCAATTTGACGATTATATTGCCATGCCCAAACCTAATATGTATCAATCGCTCCACACCACCGTGATCGGCCCTTACGGCCCCCCCCTGGAGATTCAGATCCGAACGGATGAAATGCATCGCATCTCTAAGTACGGTATCGCCGCCCACTGGCGCTACAAAGAACAACGAAGCAATGACGACAAATATGATCAGAAGTTCACCTGGTTACGGCAATTGTTGGAATTGCAGCAGAGCTTGGAAGATCCGCGCGAGTTCTTACGCTCTATCAAGACAGAGCTGTTTTCGGATGAAGTATATGTATTTACGCCGGAAGGCGAGGTAAAAGAACTGCCCAAAGGAGCCGTACCAGTGGATTTTGCCTACAGCATCCATACCGATATCGGCCACCGGTGTGTGGGCGCTAAGGTAAACGGTAAAATGGTGTCTCTCAATCATACGCTCAAAAATGGTGATATTGTCAGGATTATCACTGCGGCGGGGCATACCCCTAATCAGGACTGGCTGAAATTTGTAAAAACTTCTCGGGCCATAAACCGGATTCGTCATTGGATAAAGTCCGAACAGTATAAACGCGGCTTGGCTTTGGGCCGAGAGATGTGCGAACGGGAATTTAAAAAGTACCGCCTTAGTCTGGCTAAGTTGGAGCGCACCGATAAGTTACAGGAAGCGGCTGTTAAGCTGGGATTCCATCAGGGAGATAGGCTTCTTGCCGCCGTTGGTTACGGCAAAATTTCGCCTCATCAAGTAATAAAATATTTTATTCCCCAGGAGAAACTTATCCCCGTCGAGGAATCAGGGCTTAAAAAGCTGGTAAAAAAACTTACCTTCCAGTCAGCCGCGGGAATTCATATCAAAGGGATGGACGACCTCTTGATTTACCTGGCTCGCTGCTGTAATCCGGTGGCCGGGGACGAGATTATCGGTTTTATTACCCGCGGTCGGGGAATTTCGATACATCGAGCTGATTGTACCAATGCCTTGAGCCTCAGTTCAGATCCTGAACGCAGATTGGCGGTGGAATGGGATGGGAAGATGGCTCAGGCCCAGGCGGCGGCTATCTCAGTTGACTGCTATGACAGAAAAGGGGTACTGGCTGATATCTCCGGCGCTATCTCAAAGGCCGACGCTAATATAATCTCCTTACGCAGCCATCCCACTAAGGATAGTATGGCTACTCTGGATTTTACAATAGAAGTTTCCGG
>QIEW01000202.1 GCA_003230535.1 bacterium | reverse complement strand
AACGCCTGCTCCACCTTAGCCAGCGACTTATAGCGATCCCGAACCTCCTCCTTAACCATGCTCTCTGCCGAAACATCAGTGGTGATCACATAGCAGCCGTCCAACACCGCATAGCGCTCTATTTCCTCTTTATTGCGGGAAAATTCGAATCGGCCATCATTGTAGCTCACCGTAAAAAAACGCTCCATTCCCCAGCGATTTATCCACCGATAAAGCCGCCTGGCAATCTTGTCCTTCTGCTTAAGCTGCTTAAGCCGCTTATCCCGCACATTATCGGCGATGGATTGGAGCTTCTCCCCGGTCTTGGTAAGCAGCCGTTGACGGACGGCCGCATCTTTATCTTTGCGCAGAGGATTATACATTAGGATGTAGCGGCGCTCATCCTCCACTACCTCGGCCAGGTTTCTCTCGTCAAACAGGCCCAACTGCACAGGATGTTTCTCATCCTCAACCAACGCCATCATATCGCTACGTTTTAGGGCGGTGATGGTCCTTAGCCAGTTATATCCCTCGCTTGAGAGGTCTTCCAGGCGCTTGCTGGTAATCATCCCCCGATCTCCCACAAACACCATTTCCTCCACCCCAAAATCTCTCTTTAGTTCTTCCGCCCGGCCCAGAACGGTGCTCTCATCCTTGGTGTTGCCCTTGAAAACCCGCACCGCCAAAGGCCGACCCTCGCTATGTAGAAGTGCGCTATGATCTGCTGGAAGCCGATGCCCGGGCCATCTCCCAAACCATCACCACCCAGCTTATCCGCCCCCTGGTGGATTATAACTTCGGCCCTCAAGCTTCCTATCCCAGCTTTAAGCTGCTGACCGCCAAATCCGAGGGGGTAAAAGAGTAAAGGGAAAAAGGGTAATTTAGCGTCTTTTAGTCCTGGCCAATCGAAAACCGATAATAGTGTAGCAATTGGTCGGGGTGCCGAAGATGCTGCGGTAAGCGCAGCGCGCAAGCTCCTGATTGCCGTACCAGGAGCCGCCCCGCAGTACCCGATGTTCTCCTGTAAATGGTCCCCTAGGATTAGTTACAGAACCTGAACGATAATCGCCGTACCAATCCTGACACCATTCCCATACATTACCGTGCATATCATACAGACCCCACTTATTAGGTTTCCTTTGTCTTACTGGATGTGTTTCATATACTGAATTCTTAGCGTACCAGGCATATTCTCTAAGCATGGTTTCGTCATTACCAAAGTAATACTTACCGGTAGTTCCCGCCCGACAGGCATATTCCCACTCCGCTTCCGTAGGGAGCCTGTATCTATCAGTTCCCTCCAATCTCTCCCGTTTGTTTAGCTCACTGATAAAATCCTGTGCATCATGCCAGGAGACCTGCTCCACCGGACAGTCATCACCACATTCCTTAAAATAGGAAGGATCATTCCCCATCACATTTTCCCACAGCCCTTGGGTCACCTCGGTGGTTTGCAGGTAAAACCCTTTTGTCAATGTTACCCGGTGTTGTTTTTCATTATCCACACGACCAGGCTCATTGGGGGGGCTTCCCATCATGAACGTGCCGGGAGGAATATAGACAAATTCCATCCCGATGGAAGTGGTAAATGCCTTAGGCTCAACCTTAGGGATATCTTCATTTATCTTTACCTCTGCTGCCTTCTTT
The DNA here is from genome assembly GCA_003230535.1 of bacterium. Taxonomy (GTDB): domain Bacteria; phylum SZUA-182; class SZUA-182; order SZUA-191; family SZUA-191; genus SZUA-191. The sequence continues at coordinate 889 of QIEW01000202.1, read as the reverse complement.
TCCTCATATGGTACCGCCCTTTGTGCCACCCTTACCCAGGGAGTACTTTCTTTTATCTTTACTTCCGCTGCCTTCTTTTCCACTTCGACCTTGTCCCTTCTCTCCGCTCTATCTTCTATCGAACCAGTTTCTTTGCCCGATGGTTTTTGCCACATTAGCGAACAATAATGAGGCAATGGCTGTAATCAAAGCCGCCAAAGTGCCTACCGCTGTCCAATTTATTTTTAGGCGTTTATTAAACATCTACCTCACTCCCTCAAATCCTCAATGCTTCCTCTTGCCCTTCTCCCTCGCCCGTTCCTTTTATTTTACCTTATTGCTAAATATTTGCCAATACCTGGAATAGAATAGCTTCAAGCGATAGTATCTGGCCTGGCGTTATCCCCTGTTTTCCCCTATCTGGTGCACCCCGACCCCTACAGGCGCTTTGGCATTGAGCCGGCACAGGAGGGTGCGGCAATTATAGTAAAAATCTTTTAAAATATTTCGTTAGGTAGTACAATAATCATCTAATATCAGGGTGATATGTGTGATAATCGCATAAATCCCGCATACGCCTGCCATAGGCCTCAGCCCGAGGTGTCTATGGATAAACCGTAATGTTCCCCGCGTTGATACTACTACAGCGGTAAAATATGCGGGATTAGGGTGTCACATGAGCGGCAAAACTTATAAATTAGTTCCGCGGCGCGGTTCCACAAAGAAAACCGTTCTATTCTGGGCAGCGGTCTTATGTCTCGGGACAGCTGCTTTCCTGACGTCTGTTTACTATCTTGTCGACCCCAACAACTACCGGGATTACATCTCCAGGCAGCTTTCCCAGGCGCTTGACCAACCGGTTGCCATCAAGAGACTGAGTTTCGATATCAGCGAAGGTTTCGGACTTGCC
>QIEW01000364.1 GCA_003230535.1 bacterium | reverse complement strand
GCCGCCACATCTTTCATAAGAAACAGCGTCTCTTTGTGTCTAAACTCCGCCATCCGAATACTGGCAATATCCAGCGCCGGCTCCCGCCATGCTCCCTTAGCTTTAAGGTTAGAAAAGGTATACTCCTTATAAAAACCTTGGCCTGCTTGAAAGTCGAAATTTATTCCATTGTCCGATTGGGAGTAAAATTTGGCCTCTATTCCCTGTAGGTCATAGGGAGGGTCGCTGTCACTCAACCGGGCCTTGTGAGCTTCGGCGCGGCCCTCAATGTTCAGTAACTTAGGAGTATTCAGCTGTCCTCTTAGTTTAAGGTCAAACTCCAGGTTACCCGCAACCTGACCCGCCTTATCCGCGGCAACCGGGTTTAAAAGCTGCCGCCACAAGCTCAAATCAAGATGTTTCCCCTTGGCTTTAAGGTTCGCCTCCAAGGTCTCAAAATCATTAATATATCCAGATAGATGCACCTCGCCCGGGCCGAATTTAAATACCAAATCTTTTATCTTCAAGCCTTTATTTTCTGGAAATGAAAGGTTCAAGGCCAATTGGTTATCAAATCCTGTTTGTTTTTTCTCCAACCAGCCGGAATAGATATAGGTTGCCTCCATGAGGTTAAAATCTCCTTGCAGGCTGAAAATTTCCGGCCGGAATAACAAAGTAAAATCACCAAAACCTTCCCCCCCCATACTCAAAGGTTCAAAGACAAGACTAAACTGCGCATCCTTGAACATTAAGCTTCCGGTAACCTGCGTCTCCTTGGCCGGTTCTGAGTCGCTCTTCGTCTGTTCAGCTATTTTCATAGACGATTTGGAGGAGGCCGCTCGATGCTCAATACTTAGATCAGCCGCCAAAATCCCTTGGCTGTCAGCCGCCAGCAGCTTCGGGAATAATTGTGCCAGGTCCTCAAGCTGAAAATCACTGGTGGAAAGATCCAGCGCGATACTCTTATCCGTCCCCACCCGTCCGGAAAGTTGAAGCGAGGAATCCCTGAACAGATAATGTAGTTCTTTAATTTCTATTTCCTGGAGATTATCAATGCTTAGATCAAATTCAGCCCGGTTTTTATAGCCGATTTTCTTTAAAAACCAGTCCTGGTAGTCGTAGCCGGTCTGCTCCATGATAATCCGGCCCGAAACAGTAAATTGCTCCTTGTCTCCAGCGGATTTCAACTGGAAGTTTGACTGTCCCCGGGGATGTAAGCTGTCAAGAAGTTTTTCCGGAAATATTCCGGTAACAATTTTATCTTCCCAGTTCAGGGCGATATCTGAGGTCAGATCCCAACTGGGCTCACCGGTATAAATGTGGTTGAGGGTAACCTTTTTGGCGCTGAGTTGGGTGTCTTCTATGTTGCCGGATAAATCCTCGAATATTATTCCGCCTTGCCCCAGCTTTACCCGGACTTTCGCTTGGTCGAGGTAATATGGAAGCTCCGGCAATTTTACCCGCATCCGCTCAAATTGAGCGCTGGCCTGGATTACGTTTCCATTTTCAGGCTCGGACAAAGCAGCAAAATCATTCACACTGCCATCCAGCTTCACCTGGAGCCCTGATATATGACCTGAGATAAAAGATTGCCGCATAAACTCAGTTACCTTGGGGGGGATCACCGAATAGGCAATATAGCGATGGACATCTGATACAGTCAGGGGAGTAACATTGACTTGGACAAGAAGATGAAGGTTGCCTCCCAATAAATCATTCAGTTTCACATTACCTTTTAGGTGAAATGATCCGCAATCTAAATCAATATCGTCGCATTCCATGGCAAGTTGATCGTGGGGGGAAAAAGTGAGCTTGAGAGTAGTCCTGACGTTAGAAAAAGGCAGCGGATTGGTAAATATTTCGGGATAATCTAATTGGGCTGACGCCACCCTGACTTGCAGGTCGAGTTGGAACCCCCGGGATAGGGAGCCTCTAAAGACCAACTCGCCTTCAGCCAGCCCGTCTAAGCCTGTCCAGGGGGTATAATCAGCCAGATAAGTCTGGATAGCAGTCAAATTACACTGCTCCAGCCGGCCTTCCGCCGTGATTAATAGATTATCAATTAACTCTTGTTCCGATAGTTGGAGGTCTCCCGTCCGGGTTAAACCGACCACTTCCCCATCCATGTCGAAAGCGCCGATATTCCCTCCCCGCTCAGGACTATACAACTCAGCCTGGATTTCAAAA
>QIEW01000412.1 GCA_003230535.1 bacterium | reverse complement strand
TAATAGATAAAAAGAAAGTAGGGTTGGTGGTAAAACTGGACAACTGGAATAAAGGAAGCTACGAGCGCCTTGGTTTGGAATGCGGAGCATACAACATTTTAGGGGCAGATTTGCCTTTGGTGACCATACCTGTGGGTGTGGGACGTAACCTGGCCATAATTATCGAGGTGGCGACCAGGAACAGGTTGTTAAAATCCCAGGGCTATAATACTGCCCAGATATTTGAACAAAAATTGAATCGAAAACTTAAGCTGGATAGCGAGTTGGCGACTAAACGGACAGACAATAAGTTCCGGTGAATGTTTGTTATGTTTATATAAGCCAACGTGATGGAATGTTATTACAGAAGATCAACCTCCAGTGAGGGCGACTGGGGTTCGAAGTAAAATTCAACGCTAAGGAGATTGCCAATGGTCGGCGCTGTGATCGTAACCCATGGGAAACTGGCTGAAGAGTTCCTGAAAACCGCAGAGATGGTGGTCGGCCCTCAACAACAATTTAAGGCGTTATCTCTCTCACATACTCAGTCTTCCGAGGAGATTCGAAAGAGCCTTAAAAATGCCATCAAAGATGTCAATACTGGTAGCGGAGTGTTGATTCTTACGGACATGTTCGGCGGAACACCTTGTAATTTAAGCCTTTCATTCTTAGGGGAGCAAAATTTAGAGGTGATTTCCGGAGTAAACCTCCCGATGCTTCTAAAATTAGCTCTTTTCAGGCATAACTCAGATTTGGCGACTATAAAGGAGATGATAGTCGCTTATGGGCGGGAAAATATAGTGGTAGCTTCTGAAATGCTCACTCAACAGGCTGATAAACCTAAACAAGAGGAGAAAAATGATGTTCCACAGCAAAAGTAAATACGCCAGCCCAAAATGGATAATCTGTCTGGGTCTTATCAGTGGATTATTCTTGGCTCAAGCTGGGTTGGCGGAAACCGATGCTCCTAACATTACGTTTGCCCACACTGAATACAATTTCGGGAGCATTAACCAGGGAGAAAAGGTAGAATATATATTTACTTTTACCAATACCGGGAAGGATGTTTTAGTTATTGAATCCGCCAGGCCAACCTGTGGGTGCACCGCTGCTATATTAAGCTCAAAGGAAATCGCTCCGGGCGAGGAAGGCAAAATTCAGGCCACCTTTAATTCCAAGAACTTTTTGGGACGGGTTAGCAAAACCATTTTTGTAAAATCCAACGACCCGGACGAACCGACGGTCAAACTCAAATTAGCCGGTCGGATTGAGTCTGAGGTAGTTGTCATTCCGCCCAGGCAATTGGCTTTTGGGCTTATTGATCAAGGAAGAGAAGCGGTCGCCAGAATACAGGTAAAGCAAGGAACTTCTAAGCAACTGAAAATCCTTAGGGTAGAGACTGACCTGCCCTTTGTGACCACCAAACTCATTTCTCTTCCAGGAAATGACCGCCGGAACTATGAGATTGAAGTTAAGGTGAATCCCGAAGCTCCGGCAGGCCGCTTCATTGGAAACCTAAAAATCCATACCAATATTGCCACGATGCCGATAGTTGTTGAAAAATTGGTCGGAGTAGTAAGATCACCCCAAGCGAAAAGAACCTCTTCCGGGAGATCTCAAGCGCCGATTAATCCTCAAAATACCAACCCCTTTATGATGCAGCAAAAACAAGGTGCAGATCCATCTGCCAATCCATTCCTGATGGGAAGAGAGTCTAAGCCAAAAGCAGAGTCCCAAACCAGCGATCCATTCCAACAAAAGACTAAATAACTCACCTTACGCAAGGATTAGCGATCTATCAAAAAGCCCGCAATAATTAACCACAGAGGACACAAAGAGATACGATACGGGGGAACCTGACAATTGCGGGCGCATTCGTTCTCGGCGCCACTATTACAACGACGATTCCCGGCATTGCCACAGCCTTTGCGGGGCGGATTTTCAGCGGACTCGGCTCTTGGCCTGTGTATCTTATGGCGGCGGCACTCATAGCCTTCGGCCTGCATTTATTGGGGGTTATATTCATTCCCGTGCCGGTGGAAACGGAACTTCAATGGAAACCCAAAGGGGCGATGGGAATAGGGGCTCGGGTTGGTGATCACACTGTGTGGTGTGAAATTGGGACCGCTTTGATATATGCGGCATTTAACGGTCGCACCAATTTAGTGGATAACTTACTGGACAGAGG
>QIEW01000390.1 GCA_003230535.1 bacterium | reverse complement strand
TATGGATTCCCGCTTTCGCGGGATTGACACAAAATGATTATTCCTAACGTTTACAGGCCAATTTGGCTTAAGTGAACCGTATTGGGATTAAAGACGGCTGTGTTGTAAATATCCTACCAAAGAAGATATGTATTATTAAGTCTGCGATCTTTTCCATAAAATATACATTAAACTATTTAATTGTAACATATCATGAAAAATCAGGAATTATCATCCGTCTACATCCCCCGGGAGGTAGAGCAAAAGTGGTATAGCTTTTGGCTGGAAAAAGGTTATTTCCGTCCGGCTTTGTCTGCCTCCAAAAATCATTACTGTATTGTGATACCCCCGCCCAACGTTACCGGTTCCCTGCACATCGGTCATGCCTTAAACAATACTCTCCAGGATATATTGGTGCGCTACCGCCGGATGAGGGGTGATAGGACGCTGTGGGTGTTTGGTACTGATCATGCCGGAATTGCCACTCAGAATGTGGTGGAGCGCGAGTTAGCCAAGGAAGGTTTAAGTCGGGAAGAGTTAGGGCGAGAAAAGTTTGTCCGGCAGGTCTGGCAATGGAAAGCATCCTCTGGGGCCACTATCACCAATCAACTCAAGCTGCTGGGGTCGTCCTGTGACTGGAACAGAGAGCGTTTTACCATGGATGACGGTCTTTCCCGGGCTGTCCGGCGGGCATTCATTCAGCTCTACAGGGAAGGTCTGATCTATCGGGGAAACTACATCATAAACTGGTGTCCCAGGTGCCACACCGCACTTTCAGACCTGGAAGTGGAACATGAGGAATTGCAAGGGCATCTTTATCATATTAAATACCCGCTGATAGAAGTTGACGGTTATCTTACCGTAGCCACCACCCGTCCGGAGACCATGCTGGGGGACACGGCGGTGGCGGTGCATCCGGAAGATGAACGCTACCAGACGCTGATAGGCCGTAAGGTCTGGCTGCCGGTAGCAGAACGGGAGATTCCCATAATTGCCGATAGTTTTGTGGACCCCAAATTTGGCAGCGGCGCCGTTAAAGTGACCCCGGCACACGATCCTTATGATTTTGAGGTCGGACAGCGCCATGGATTACCCCATGTGGTGGTCATTGCCCAGGACGGCAGCATGACTGGTGAAGCCGGGAAATATGCCGGTCAGGATCGGTTTGCCTGCCGCCGAAACCTCCTCCAGGAATTGCAGGAGAGAGGGTTCCTGGAACGTATTGAGCCCTATTGGCATGCCGTAGGGCATTGCTATCGTTGCAAAACAATCATTGAACCGCTGGTCTCCCTCCAGTGGTTTTTACGTACAAAAGAGCTGGCCCGGCCGGCGATAGAAGCCGTACGCGATGGGCGTATCAAGCTTATCCCAAAGTTCTGGGAAAATACGTATTTTGACTGGATGGAAAAGATCAGGGACTGGTGTATCTCCCGGCAGATTTGGTGGGGGCACCGGATTCCTATCTGGTATTGTGAGAGCTGCAAGGCAGAAATCCCAGCCGGTGATCAGCCTCCTGCCTGCCCGTATTGCCAAAGCACAAACCTTCGGCCGGAGCAGGATGTGCTGGACACCTGGTTTAGCTCGGCGTTGTGGCCGTTTTCCACCTTGGGTTGGCCGGATTGGGAGGAGCCGAAGCTGCGGGAGTTCTATCCTACATCCACCCTGGTAACCAGCTTTGACATTCTGTTTTTCTGGGTGGCGCGGATGATTATGATGGGGTTGAAATTCATGGGTGATGTGCCTTTTCGGGAGGTTTACCTCCATGCACTGGTCAGGGATGAATACGGCAAGAAGATGAGCAAATCCAAAGGGAACATTGTCGATCCTCTGGGAGTGATGGATGTCTATGGTACGGATGCCTTCAGATTTACCCTGACGGCGCTGACAGCCCAAGGCCGGGATATCCGCTTATCTGAACAACGTATCCAGGGCTACCGCAATTTCATGAACAAAATCTGGAATGCCGGACGCCTGGTGCTGGCTAATCTGGATGGCTACCAGGAACTGCCTAATGAAGAATTGGAACTCAACCTGGCTGATAAATGGATTCTGATACGGTTGGAAGAGGTTATCTCTAAGTCCGGCAGGGTCTTGGAAAATTATAATTTTAGTGCGCTGGCTCTGGGGCTGTATTCATTTTTCTGGCATGAGTTCTGCGATTGGTATCTGGAACTGGTGAAGCGGCGCTT
>QIEW01000406.1 GCA_003230535.1 bacterium | reverse complement strand
AGTACCGCTCCTGCATGTCTGACTAATTTGAGCCAGCGGTAAGGTTCGGCTACCGCCAACTCCAGATGCTCCGGGGCAAACTCGGAGGCCAACTCCAGCGCTTCCTCCAGTGTCTGGGTAATAATGATTGTTCCGTGCAGGTCAAGCGCTTGACGGGTGATATCGGCTCTGGATAATGTCTTTAGCTGAGCCTCCAGGGAAGTCTCAACTTTAGTTGCCAAGTTCTGGGAGGTGGTAAGAAGAAGTACCGTAGCCTCCTGGTCATGCTCGGCCTGGGAGAGCAGATCCGCCCCCACAAATTCCGGCTTTGCCGTCTCATCGGCTACGACAACCAACTCACTGGGGCCGGCCAGCATATCTATATCCACCTGACCGAACAGCAGACGTTTGGCGGCGGTTACGTATAAATTACCCGGTCCGACTATTTTATCCACCCGTGGTATAGTCTGGGTGCCATAAGCCATCGCGGCAATCGCCTGGGCGCCCCCTACTTTGTATATTTGGTTTACGCCCGCTATATCGGCGGCGGCTAATACGGCGGGATGAAGGCGGCCTTGCGGTCCGGGCGGAGTGCATATGACGATATGGGGAACCCCCGCTACTTTGGCCGGAACGGCGCCCATTAACACAGATGAGGGGTATGAGGCTTTTCCTCCCGGAACATACACCCCCACCTTGCCGAGAGGTTGAATGAGCTGTCCCAGGCTAACTCCCTCCTCTTCAGTAATAAACCAGGAAGAAGTAACCTGCCGTTGATGGTAACGCTCAATTCGGGAGGCGGCAAATTTTAAAGCCGACAGATCCTCGGGAGGTAAGCTTTTATAGGCTTGAGAAATCTCTTCAGATGAGACTTGGGAACTGTTGCTGTCAAGTTTTACTTTATCCAACTCCCAGGTCAGTTCCCATAAGGCATCATCCCCGCCGGCACGCACCCGGCTAATAATCTTTAGCGTACGCTCCTCTACCTCCGACGGCAGATCAATGCCGCGGGAAACGAGTTTCCGCCAATATGCTCTAAAATCAGGTTCTGACGATTTATAAATCCTCATTTGATCCTCCGGATATCGGCGCCCAAACGGCCTAATTTTTCCTCCATGCGCTCATATCCCCGATCCAAATGGTAAACCCTGGAAATAACAGTCTCTCCCTGGGCGGCTAAACCGGCCAATACCAGGGAAGCGCTGGCCCGCAAATCAGTAGCCATCACCGGCGCCCCATACAGCCGATCCACTCCGCGCACAATGGCGCTGTGGCCTTCTATAATTATATCCGCACCCAGCCTGTCCAGCTCCAATACATGCATGAACCGGTTTTCAAAAACCATTTCCGTAATTACCGATGTACCTTCCGCTAAACATGACAGCGCCATAACCTGGGCTTGCATATCGGTCGGGAAACCTGGGTAGGGAGCGGTCTTGATCTCTGTGGGCTGGGGGCGGTTTTGCGCCCTGACCCGCACTTGCCTGTCCCCTTCCTCTATCGTTACCCCTGTCTCCCGCAGCTTGGCGGTGACGGTATGCAGATGTTCCGGCTGGCAATCCAGCAGTTCTATATCCCCTTGGGTAATCGCGGCGGCAACCATATATGTTCCGGCTTCAATCCTGTCCGGCATAATCCGGTAGCGCAACCCGCCCAGTTCGGATACACCCTGAACCCTGACAGTAGGAGTGCCCGCACCATCGATTCGGGCTCCCATCCTGCCTAAAGCTGAGGCTAAATCTACTATTTCCGGCTCAATAGCAGCATTCTCAATTACCGTCTCCCCCTCCGCCAACACAGCCGCCATCATCAGGTTTTCCGTCCCGGTAACGGTCGGGAGATCCAACCACATCTCAGCCCCTTTCAGCCGGGGAGCTTCCGCCTTGATATAACCGCCTTCCAGGTGTATCTTAGCCCCCAGCATCTCCAATCCGTGTAAGTGCAGGTTCACTGGTCTGGCGCCAATAGCGCAGCCTCCCGGTAAGGATACCCGCGCCCGGCCATATCTGGCGACCAACGGCCCCAGCACCAAAATGGAGGCCCGCATCGTCCGCACCAGATCATATGGCGCTTCAAAGCCCTTTGCCTTAGAAGAGGTTACTATACCTGGATTATCCCGCTCAACATTGCTCCCGAGCTTGCCGAGAAGCGCCGAGATAGTGTCTACATCCCGCACTTGGGGGACATTCTCCAGCACACAGGGTTTGTCGGTAAGGAGAGTGGCGGCTAAGATCGGTAAGGCCGCATTTTTGGCCCCGCTTATCTTTATCTGACCGGACAGCCTCCGCCCGCCGCGGATCAGCAGCTTATCCATGAATTATCCGTTCTATCAGTTCTACTCGTCAGCCTTTGCTCCATTTTTCCCAACGTCTTCTTATATCTTCAGACACAAAAGTCTCTACAAATTCATTTGCCTCTTCCAGCCAGTTCAATCTTTCTTCAGCGGTAGTATTTCTAAATTCTTTTAGCTGATCAGGAGTAAGCTGAAAGGAGAAATTTCCTTTTAATTTATTGTCATGGGTTTTGTTCATTCTTTACTAATTCTTCCAACTCTTCTAAAGCCGCAATGTCAACTAAATCCTGTTTTCTGCCGGCTTTACTTTTTAACTGTTTTAAATGGTTAATAGAAATCAAGGGAATA
>QIEW01000486.1 GCA_003230535.1 bacterium | reverse complement strand
CCCGCTTTCGCGGGAATGACACTAAATGATTATTCCTAACGTTTCTAGGCTTAAGTGAACTGCATTGTCGTTAAACCGGGAAAAGTAATAAAGTGGGGGTGAAATATGGAGATGAAAGCCACCAGAGACGCCTTTGGCGAGGCACTCAGGGAATTGGGCCGGGAAAAGAGGAAGGTGGTAGTTTTATCGGGCGATCTTGAAGATTCCACCCGGGCGGAATATTTTAAAAAGGAATTTCCGGAGAGGTTCTTTAACCTGGGAATAGCCGAGCAGGATATATTGGGGACTGCCGTGGGATTAAGCCTGGACGGTCTTATTCCTTTTGCTTGCTCCTTTGCCGTTTTTCTGACCAATCGCGCCTATGGAATACTCCGGATCTCCATTTGTTATAACAAGCGAAATGTGAAGGTCATCGGCTCCCATGCAGGGCTCACGGTGGGAGAAGACGGGGCGACCGCCCAGTGCCTGGAGGATTTTGCCATTACGCGCGTATTGCCCAATATTATTGTGCTCTCACCGGTGGATGCAGTGGAGACTAAGAAAGCCGCCAAAGCTATCGCCGAACTCTGCGGCCCGGTCTATATGCGGCTGGGGCGAGGCCCTTATCCTGTTATTACCAAAGAATCCGATCCTTTCATTATCGGGAAAGCAAACCTGATGCGGGAGGGAGATGATGTGGCCCTAATTGCCACCGGCTTGATGGTCTCAGAAGCGTTAAAAGCGGCTAAAATCCTTTCAGATGAAGGCATCAGCAGCCGGGTGATTAATATCCATACCATAAAACCGATTGATGAGGAGACCATTATTGACGCCGCAAAGGAAACCGGCGCTATTGTAACGGCCGAAGAGCACCAAATACACGGCGGCCTAGGCAGTGCGGTAGCCGAAGTTTTGGTGAAAAATGAACCGGTACCGATGGAGATGGTCGCAGTTCAAGACACTTTTGGGGAGTCGGGCGCCCCGGAAGAACTGCTCCGAAAATATCATTTAAAAGCTGTCGATATCGTTAATGCCGCAAAAGACGTTATTAAAAGAAAGAGGGGGTAACATGTCACAGACAAGCATTCAGCAGTTGGATGAGTTCGGGCAAAGTATCTGGCTGGATTACATAAGCTGCGAGATTATGGCCACCGGCAGATTGAAAAAGATGATCGATCAAGGATTGAGAGGCATGACCACTAACCCGACGATTTTTGATAAAGCTATCAGCCAGACTAACAATTATGACGAATGTATCAGGAAATCATCTGAGGGCGGCGGAACCACTTTTGAGCTTTACGATAACCTCACGGTTAGGGATGTACAAAGTGCGGCGGATATATTCCGGCCCATATATGAAAAGACGAATGGATTGGACGGTTATGTGAGCCTGGAGATTAATCCTGAACTGGCTATGAAGATAGAAGATACCATCGCTGAAGGGATAAGACTGCATAAAAAGGTTAATCGACCTAATGTCCTGTTTAAGGTACCGGCTACCGAGGCGGGTTTCCCGGCTTTTGAGGAGCTGATCGCCGAAGAGATAAACGTTAACATAACCTTGATTTTTTCGCCGGAACAATATGAGAAAACAGCAAAGACATATTTGAAGGGCATCAGAAGGTTGCTGCAAAAAGGCGGGGATGCGAGTAAAGTAGCGTCTGTGGCTAGTGTTTTTGTCAGCCGGATTGATGCCGCTGTTGATATGTTGATTAACGACAGAATAAAGAATGAGCAGGCTGAAGCGATAACCTTCAGGCTACAGGCTCTCCAGGGTAAAGCGGGAGCGGCCAATTCGGGCATAATCTTTAAAAAATATTCCGATATATTCTCCGGCAATGAATTTTTGAATTTAAAAGAAAAGGGCGCCAAAGTTCAGCGGCTCCTTTGGGGGTCTACGGGAACTAAAAATCCAGCCTACAGCGATATCAAGTATGTCACGGAATTAATTGGCAAAAACACGGTTAACACCGTGCCGGAAAACACCTTTAATGCTTTTTTAGATCATGGGGCGGCCCAAGAGGCTTTGACTTCCGATACTTCCGGGGCGGGAAGTATTCTCCGTAATCTGGCGGAGTTAGACATTGATCTGGAGACTGTGTTTGCCGTCTTGCTTAAGAATGGGGTGGCATCTTTTGAGAAGTCATTTAGGTCTCTCCTGCATTCCATAGAAGAGAAAGTCAACCTATTAAAGCCGGCG
>QIEW01000338.1 GCA_003230535.1 bacterium | reverse complement strand
CTTTAGATTTGATTGATTACTATCATAAACTACATTATATCAATCTTAAAGGAGGATGCCCACCTTTTTCAACTGTTAATTCACATTGATACAATAACTTTACGTCGATTATGTTGCATTGTGGAAGCCATGCTATCAATGACAGGTCGCATAACGATGTTGGGCATCAGCTGGCCCCGTGGGGGCGTTGTAACTTCTATGATCGAAATCAATGACAGGTCGCATAACGATGTTGGGCATCAGCCGCTGGACTGGCAAAGGAGGAAGCTACAGAACAATCCAGCGCTTTTTCAATACGGCTCTTTCCTAAAGATGATGTTATATTGCTTGCCGGCGACGAAACAACCGTAACAAAATCGGGCAAGCTGACATACGGACTTGACCGATTCTTTCCTTCAATACTTGGCAAACCGGTTCGCTGCATTGCCTTCTTGTGTCTGTCACTTATTAGCGTAAAGCGCCGCAAATCCTATCCGGTGATGATGGAGCAGGTTATCAAACCCACCGGCGACGAAAAACGGGGCCATACATTAACAATACCTTCGCCATTAAGCTGCCTTAGGAAGTACGTTTACCCTGCCTAAAGCAGAAATTCTGGCATATACTTGTTCAATAAAAATTGGCTCTGGGATTTCCGGAAGCAATTTTACCATGAAACCGAGCCTTCAAGTCATTGACACTGTAGGTTTCCTGTGCCTGGGATATAAGAAATGATTTTATCCCGGGTCAAGCCCGGATCGCTGCTGAATAAAACAACACGTGCAGTAGCGCCGGCCTTAAGATTCGTTTTTACTAATGATCACCACGGCTCAACATATCAGCAAACAACTTGTGCCGCAAAGACATCTGATAAATATCAGTCTGAATGCCTTTTTCGACAGAACTTTCTTTGAGATGCCGCTTCGGGATTTTAATATAATTGAGTTTTTTCCCATATTTCCTGCGTCTGCCGCGTTCCTTATCCCGAATAATTCGGGATCATAAACACGCTCGGAGTTGGTCGCTTCCATAGCGGGAGTTTTAGCCATTTTGTTTGTTGACCGTTATTTTGTAAGCAACTGTATTCAAGTAATATTATCAATGTTTACCGTGGATTTATGAATAATCCGGGTTATAATGGTCTTCCGAGGAAAACCATAGGGCAGAGTCGCAACGAAGTTTGGCCATCAAGTGAAGCCCACACTGGTCGTACCATTTGCTGTCCACTGTTTCTGACTGACGCAGCGTCGTCAAAGATAAGTACATTACTTTGTTTTTCGCCGGTGGGTTTGATGACCTGCTCCCTCGCCTTTCCCCGCTGTGGAAATGCCGTGCCGTGAAAAAGTCAAAAGCGCTCTCTTCCCATAACTATACGAATACCCCCTGACTTTTTCACCGCACTTGGATCACTCCTTCGGAGTTACCCACATTACCACAGCTACCTCATCCCATATTCTCTACCCACAGATTCTGCGTAGGAGGCAGAAAAAAGAAGTTAGGAGTGCCTAATCATCATGTCTCGTTGTAAGGTTAGTATCAGTAACGATGTTAGAGGAATAACAAAGCCAGCTAAATGTTTAGCTGGCTTTGTTTTGTATATGGTGTCCCCAAGGGGATTCGAACCCCTGTCGCCGCCGTGAAAGGGCGGTGTCCTGGGCCAGGCTAGACGATGGGGACGGAAGAATAATCTCTTTATCGTTAGAGGTACTTGCAAAAGTCTCCAAAATGTCATTCCCGAGTTCTTTTATCGGGAATCCAGATTGTGCAGGCATCAGCAACTTATGGATTCCCGTTTTCACGGGAGGGGACAATCTAAGCTGGTTTTGCAAGAGGCTCGTCAGGCTATATCATTCCCCATTCCTAGCAACGGCCACAGCGTTCCTTGTGTAAATCATAAGACCGCTTCTCTTCCGTTAGATAGGTGGCCTGTCGCTGTCTTAGTTCAGCGAAATCAACCAGATGTCCGTCAAATTCCGGCCCGTCCACACACACAAACTTCGACTTGCCGTCCACGCTTACCCGACAGCCGCCGCACATCCCGGTTCCATCCACCATAATAGGGTTCAAGCTCACAATTGTCGGGATATTATATCCCTTGGTAACCCGGCATACCGCCCACATCATCGGGAGCGGCCCAATCGCGATCACCACGTCCGGTTTTGTCCCGTTTTCCACCAGATTTTTTAGCTCGTCAGTAACAAATCCATGTCGACCATACGAGCCGTCATCTGTGGTTACAAATGTCTCGCGGCTATCCTCCCGCACCTCATCTTCTAAAATAAGCAACTCCTTGTTACGGGCTCCGATAATGGAAATAACATGATTATTTTTCTCCCGCAATGCCTTGAGAATCGGCAAAATAGGTGCAATGCCAATTCCTCCCCCAATGCAGACAACCGTCCCAAAATCTTCAATATGGGTCGGTTTACCCAAAGGGCCCACAAAATCCTGGATTTCATCTCCCTGATTTAGCCGAGAGAGTTTGTCGGTTGATTTACCTACTACTTGGAAAATTATAGTGACAGCCCCTTTTCCCGGATTTCTTTTGGCGATTGTCAGCGGGATACGCTCCCCCGCCTCATCAACCTTTAAGACTATGAATTGACCCGCCTTAGCCTTACGGGCTATGAGGGGAGCCTCTACTTCAAAAGAAAAGCAACCGGCAGCTAATTCTTGTTTAGCGATAATCTTAGCCATATAACCTCAATTTATCCCCCAAAGCGGGACATCCAGATAGTAAGGATCAGTAAGGATAACTAATCCCAATAATATTACTAAACCTACCACAAAGATCCAGAACCATAAAGAATATTTTTCAGACGCCATATAATTCATATCGTATAGTCATAATATGAGTTATTATAATACCCATCAAGAAGTTCATTGTCAACGATTTTTCACCTCTAAAGGAAATATAACCTTAAAAAGCATGAAGTTACCTCGATTTTCGACGCCAGGATCACTTCTTTTCGGCGATCATCAGCCACTCATGATGGATGTGTGATGAGTGTGCGCCTCTTTTATCCACCACAGTTATCGCCTCCAGCCTAAGACAATTAAACGCCGGGAAAAGATCAATCAGTTCCTGTTCAGTAAAGAAATGCCGCCGCCGACCCTCCCTGATGCTGGTCCCTTCCTCTACAATCCGCCCCCGACCATAACCGTCCTCTGAGGTTGAGAATACCGCCAATCCCATGAGTCCCCCAGGAACAAGCGCCTCCG